>NZ_AWXL01000005.1:0-64232 GCF_000485845.1 Rickettsia gravesii BWI-1
AAAACCGCCATGATTTCCGCCTCCCCCTCGTGATTGTTGATTTTGAAAAGCATCGTGTCCAAAACGGTCATAAGCAGCTCTTTTTTGCTCATCTTTTAGAACATCATAAGCGGCATTGATTTCTTTAAATTTCTTTTCAGCATCTTTAGCATTAGTAGTATCAGGGTGATATTGCTTGGCTAGCTTGAGGTAGGCTTTTTTAAGGTCAGCTTGGCTAGCTGTTTTACTAACCCCTAGTATTTGGTAATAATTTTGTGACATAATTTAATTTATAAAATGAGATTGTAACGTCATTACGAGGAAAATTACATAGTAATTTGACGAAACAATCTCAGGATATTTAACGAGATTGCCACGCAGCTTACCGCTGCTCGCGATGACGAAATTACTTCTACTTCTTCTCTACATCTTGAAAGTCGGCATCTACTATTTTTTCATCATTAGCGGCACTTTCTTCAGTAGTTTGGCTCTCGCTTTGTGCTTTATACATCGCTTCACCGATTTTCATGCTAGCTGCAGTTAAACTTTCGGTCTTTTCTTTAATCAAAGCAACATCTTCCGACTCAAGCACGGCTTTTAAAGCGGCTAGTGCTTCTTCAACAGCTCCTTTATTGTCTGATGATAATTTATCGCCATATTCTGTAAGAGTTTTTTCAGTAGAATAAACTAAACTATCGGCAGCATTTTTTGCTTCAATAAGTTCCTTACGCTTTTTGTCTGCATCAGCATTTTGTTCGGCATCTTTAACCATTTGTTCAATTTCCGCATCGCTAAGACCACCGGAAGCTTGAATAGTTACTTTCTGCTCTTTACCGCTTGCTTTATCTTTAGCTGAAACATGCACTATTCCGTTAGCATCAATGTCAAACGTTACTTCTATTTGCGGCAAACCTCTTGGTGCAGGAGGTATACCTTCGAGATTAAACTGACCAAGTAATTTATTATCTTTTGCCATTTCACGTTCACCTTGGAATACTCTAATAGTTACGGCATGCTGGTTATCATCAGCAGTTGAGAATACCTGACTTTTCTTAGTAGGTATAGTAGTATTACGATCGATTAATCTTGTAAATACGCCGCCAAGAGTTTCAATGCCAAGGGATAGAGGTGTAACGTCTAATAATAATATATCCGTTACTTCTTTATTAAGTACTCCGCCTTGAATAGCAGCACCGAGAGCTACAACCTCATCGGGATTTACGCCTTTATGTGGCTCACGTCCGAAGAATTTTTTTACGGCTTCTTGTACTTTCGGCATTCTAGTCATACCGCCTACTAATACTACTTCTTGAATATCAGAAGCTTTAAAACCTGCATCCTGTAATGCTTTACGGCAAGGCTCAATTGTTTTTTCAATTAAATCATCTACTAATTTTTCTAGTTCAGCTCTAGTAAATTTAATATTTAAGTGTTTTGGACCGCTACTATCAGCTGTAATATAAGGTAAATTAATATCGGTAGTTACTGCAGAAGATAGTTCTTTCTTAGCTTTTTCCGCGGCTTCTTTCAAACGTTGAAGTGCTAAAGGATCTTTACTTAAATCTATACCGTTTTCTTTTTTGAATATATCTATTAAATGGTTTAATATTCTTGTATCGAAATCTTCACCGCCAAGGAATGTATCGCCGTTTGTTGATTTCACTTCAAAAACACCGTCAGCGATCTCAAGAATTGAAACATCGAATGTTCCGCCGCCAAGATCGTATACTGCAATAGTTTTACTTGCCGATTTCTCGAAACCGTAAGCAAGAGCTGCAGCAGTCGGCTCGTTGATTATTCTAAGGACCTCAAGACCTGCTATTTTACCGGCATCTTTCGTTGCTTGACGCTGTGCATCATTAAAATAAGCAGGTACGGTAATTACTGCTTGTGTTACTTTGTCCCCTAAATAATTCTCAGCAGTTTCTTTCATTTTTTGTAAAATGAATGCACTAATTTGACTTGGTGAATATTTATTATTATCCGCTTCGACCCATGCATCCCCGTTATCGGCTTTAACTATATTATACGGTACAATACCTTGGTCTTTCCTAACCATAGGATCGATAAAATTTCTACCGATTAATCGCTTTACCGCATATATAGTATTGCGAGGGTTAGTTACTGCTTGCCTCTTAGCAGATTGCCCGACTAATTTTTCGCCGTTTGCAAAAGCTATTATTGATGGCGTAGTTCTTTCACCTTCTGCATTTTCTATTACCTTTGGTTCTTTACCTTCCATGACCGCAACACAAGAGTTGGTAGTCCCAAGGTCGATACCTATTACTTTTCCCATAAGATTCCTCGTTTTCTTTTTTTATTTTATTATGACTTTTGATTTGATATAGTGCGGCTTAAATGATTTTACAAGAGGTGACAATGAAAAAACTACCGATTTTACTAAAACTTTTATTTATTATTAATTTAGTTTTCCTAAATAATATAGTTTTAGCATCTAGCGAAACAAGCACTATTATATTTGAAAAAGCAAAGAAAGCAATCGTAACGATCGATACTAGAATTGCCGTATCGGCATATGACGATACAAGTAGTTGGACTGGAACGGGATTTATCAACGATAAGAACAACGGTTATATAATTACTAATACTCATGTTGTCGGCGGTGCGTCTATCGGAACTTATTTTGTTACTTTTTATAACGGTGAGCAGGCAGAAGCAAAACTTATCTATTACGATATTTGGCAAGATTATGCCGTTTTAAAAGTAGAGAGTAAAGATATACCGGCATCAGCAACGCAAATATCTTTTGCAAGCGAACTTCCAAAATTAAATCAAAAGGTTTTTGTAGTCGGTAACACAGAAGCGAAAGGTTTTTCTTTCCATACCGGTTATTTGTCCGATCTTTATAATATTGAAGGTTTAATGCCGCAATGTACTTATGTTATTAATTTAAATACTACAGGAGGTGCTAGCGGTTCACCGGTATTAAACGATAAGATTGAGGCTATAGGAGTATTATATGGTGGCGGTAAAACTCATTCTCTAGCGCTGCACGGTGATTATGTAGCTCGCACTTTAGAAAGTTTAAAGAATAATAAACAACCAGGCAGAAAACATATAGGAATAATAAGCGAGTTATATTCTTTAAATAAAGCAGTTAGACATCACAATTTCCCTAAAGAAGAAATGGATAAATATATAAAGAAATTTCCTGATAGTAGAAATAGAGTGATAAGCGTTAAGGCAGTTTTAGCTGGATCACCTGCCGAAAAATCTTTAAAAGCCGGTGATATTATTTGGGCAGTTAATGATAAGGAACTCGGCGGCAATCTAGCATTATTTGATAGAGAAATGGATAATTTCAAAGGAATAGCTATTAAACTTACTATATTTCGTGATGGAAAAAAGCTAGAACAAGCAGTAGATTTATATGATGTGAACAATAATAAAATCGCTAAAATGATAAATTTCGGCGGTGCAGTATTTTTTGAAGCCGATGATTATTTTAGTAATAAATCAGGTATTCCGCTTAAAGCTCTAAGTATAGCTTCCGTTCAATCCGGTAGTAGCTTTAGCTCTATACCAACGTTTTTTACTAAAGATTATAAAAATGTTTATAGATTGCAAATTTTTGAGATGAAAGATTTAGCTTTAAGTAATCTTGATGATTTGGTGAAATTCTTACCTGCTATTACTAAAGAGAAGTTTATAACGGTTAGATTTAAAAATTATCAACCTTATTATGCTAATTTCGGTTATAATGAACTTATCTCGTCACATGATGATATGATTGCTGATATAACTCTAGATTCTATAGATACTAAGCCTTATATATTAAAGTATAATACTATTTCTCATGATTGGGATATGGAAAATATAAAACTTCAGTAACTAGTGACATTGTGATAAATTAACAATTCTTAATCAATGAAGTAATATATAATTCAACTTGGTTTATTGCGTTATTATTCTTAAATTTATAATCTTATATTTTAAGAGAATTGCAAATTAGCTCAGAGTAGTTCGCCAACTAGGTCATTTTTGTGTGGATTGATAAATATTCTTTATGTTATTCCTGCAAAAGCCAGACAGCATTGTTGCATGGTGGATACATACTAAAACCGTCATTGCGAGCAGCCGTAGGCTGCGTGGCAATCTCATGAAATAATAACAAACTTCTGAGATTGCTTCGTCAATTGCTATGCAATTTCCTCGCAATGACAGAAAAAACGCCCCTTACTCACTACCTAAGAAACATAGCTAATTAACAATTCCTCCTAAAATAATTAATAAATTTAGGAGAATTAATGACTAAAGAACAAATACCTACAGTAGATAAAACAAAAAACATCTTTTTTTAAGTTTTGTACAAAAAATAGTAATAACTCTAATACTCAGGATTCACTAACATCACCACGTTCAGATGATGATATAGAGAGGGATGTTTCTAAAAAAGAAGCTTCTTAAGAAAATTCAAAGCATTAATAGACAAGAATGATGAAGATGCACTAAAAGCATTTCTATTTGATAAAAAAATAAGTATATCTTACATGATGCGGTTGAGGATAAAGAACAAACATTAGTTGAAAAAATATTAGAATTAACTAAATACGTAACAGGGATAACCTATAACGATTCAACAGTGTTACATTCAGCAGTTACAGGAATTGCTAACAAAGAGATTATAAAAGCTTTATTAGCAAAAAATCCTTATTTAGTAATGATCAAAGATGCTTCAGGTCTTACTCCATCATATTATAATACTAGTAAAGAAATATTAGAAATATTGCAAAATTGTGAACGATATATTATAGACTGGCTTAATATAGAACCATGGCACGGTTGGGCAGAAGATATGCACAAATATTTAGAAGATGATATGTCTATAATTGGAAAAAATAAGCATACAATAATGGAGCTTGTATAAAAAATTTGTAAATTATCGGACAAGCATCTTCCTTGTAAATTTAACATAGAGTATTAGATTTGCAAGGAAGATATAGAGAGTTCTTTAATAAAAAACGGTAAGTATGTAAAACTGACCGATTAAATTTAAAGCTTAAAAAATTATAATTCAGTAGTAGGGATATACTTGATATTTCCATCTTCTCCTATCAATGGGTAATACTCTGTTTGAGGGTTATAAGCATCATAACTAATTGATGTTTGTGATGATAGTTTTTGTGCTAATATTATCAATTTTTCTTCATATAACTCAAAAGATTTTTCTAAATCCTTTTTCGTAATCTTTACAGTTTTAGTTTCATCTGTATTTACTTTGAGTGTTTTAATACTTTCTGTTGAGCTATATGAGCTATATTTTGTTAAAGTTACTTTTTTTAGGAAGAGAAAATATGTTTTTATTTTTACCAATACTATTTGTATTTGTGTTGGAATACTTAGAACAAGTTTAGTTAATAACATCTAATACCTTAAAAATTTTGAAGTGGCAGCATACAAGCATCACTTATTAATGTCAACATAAATTAACATATTATTACTATAAATATTAATAAATGCTAATTATTATAATTTTCTTTCACAAAATCGAAATAAACTGTTATTAATATAAAAAACAATTTTAATTAATATATGCGTTCTTTATTTGTAATAATTATATTCTTTCTAATGAGCAGTTGTAATTTAAAACCGGTATATAGTGAAAAATACAGTAGAAATAATGATTTAGAAACTATTGAAGTTGAACCGATTCGAACAATTGAAGGAGCTGAGTTTTATCATCGTTTAACTAGTATTTTACCTCAGAAAGCACAAGCAAAATACCTGCTTAAAGTAAAGCTTATCGCAACAACTATGCCTGCTACTATTGAAAAAAACTCCAATGTTTTAAGGAAATATATTAATCAATTAGTTAGATATAAATTAATTGATATAGAAAGCCAAAAGGTTTTAATTGAAGAGAAGTTTTACCAAAACACGTCATATAATGCTATTTTTACACCATATGCAACAAATGTTGAAAGAGATGAAACAGGAGTAGACTTAGCATATCAAGCAGCAGAAGAAATTCGTAGCAGATTAATTTTATATTTTACACGGAAATAGTTAAGCTATGAAATTTTATTTTTCACAAATAGGTAGATTATTTGAGCTAATAACATCCGGAAAGATTAGAGCTCTTTTACTATATGGTCCTGATAAAGGTTATATAGAAAAAATTTGTAAGCATTTAGTAAAAAGCTTAAATATGCTACAAACTTCTATAGAATACGCAGAGCTTAATATTTCATCTTTAGAAATATTACTTAATTCGTCTAATTTTTTTGGTCAAAAAGAATTAATTAAAATTAGATCGGTTGGGAATTCAATCGATAAGAATTTAAAAACAATTCTAAGCAGTGATTATATAAATTTTCCTGTATTTATAGGTGAAGAAATGACTTCTAGTGGGAGCATTAGAAAGTTTTTTGAAACGGAAGAATATTTAGCGGCAGTTGCTTGTTATCATGACGATGAAGCAAAAATTGAACGAATTATTTTAGGTAAAGTAGAAAAAACTAATAAAATTATAAGTAAAGAAGCTATCACTTATTTAAAAGCTCATTTAAAAGGTGATCATGATTTAATTTGTAGCGAAATAAATAAATTAATATATTTTGTTCACGACGCACGCGAAATTACTTTAAACGATGTTCTAGAAGTTATAAGTAGCGAAATTACGGCAAATGGCAGTGATTTAGCAATGTATTTTTCAAAAAAAGATTATAGTAATTTTCTGCAAGAGCTTGATATATTAAAAAAACAAAATATCAATGAAGTTTTAATTATTAGAGCATTAATAAGGCATTATTTAAATTTATATATAGTTTTGTCGAAAGTAAAAAACGGTGAGCGTTTGGAACTCGCAATAAAATCATTATCACCACCAATTTTCTATCAGTATATTAATGATTTTACGAAGATAGCAAACGGTCTTAGCCTCACTGAATGTCTAAAGACTTTAAAAGTGCTACAACAGGCAGAAGTGGATTATAAGTTAAACCCTGCTAGTTTCGATTTATTCCAAAGTATACTCCAAAGTAAATGAAGAGTAGACGAAGTTTAATTTGGAAAAGAGCAAGGAGACTATAAGGCGAGGAGCGGAGCGTATACTTAATACGTGAGCACCGTAGCTCTTATAAGATGACGTAGCCAATTTTTCAAATTAAACGAGTATACATTATGCCTAGACCTGATTTTTCTGACCCTGACAAACAAATTCACGAGATAATTAGAGTTAATCATGCCGGAGAATATGGTGCAAAAAGAATTTATCAAGGACAGCTAAAATATATTAAATCTCAAAATGATCATACATTGATTAAAGAAATGCTTGACCACGAAGAAGTGCATTTAAATTATTTTGAAAAAAAATTACTGGAAAAAGAAGTAAGACCCACGTTTTTATTATTTTTTTGGCATCATTACGGATTTTTACTTGGTGCTTTATCTTCCTTGATGGGAATAAAAACGGTGATGCTTATTACCGAGAGTGTAGAAGAAGTAATAGAAAAGCATTATGAACAGCAAATAAATTATTTAGAAAATAAAAATGTTGAGCCAGAATTATTAAATAATATTATTAAATTTCGACTTGATGAAATTGAACATAAAAATATTGCTATAATGAATGATAGTACTGAGGCAATATTTGCAGAAATAACTAGTAAAATAGTGAAGATAATTTGTCGTATCTCTATAATTTTAAGTAAGACAATTTAGAGTTAACAGCTTAATTAGTTGAAAAATCTAGAAATATTTTACTTCTAAGATATTAAGAAGATAATAAAAAAACATTAATAATATTATTAGAAATGGTGATGAAAAGAAAAACTTTTTTTAAATTTTTTCTTTATTTTTTGCATTTGTATTTTTTAGAATTAATAAATCTTTATTTTTATCAAACATAGCTAATACTACTCGCAATTCCTTTATTTAATTTATGCCTAAACCTAATCTAGAATTAATAAATAAAGGTGCCAGGGGTTAAGCTCCGTTGCTGTAAGACAACAACCTCCATTATACTTCATGATTTTACTCACTTATAATAATAGACCCCTGGCGTAACTTAATGTTAAGTTTTGACAGATTGGTCTTGCAACAATGGAGCTTAAACATTATTAGCGGTCTATATATTAGTTGAATAATATAAAGAGTCAAGAGATTTTAGTTGTCATTAATAATAAATAATGTAATTCTGAGTTACGGGGTATATTTTCTATATAATCTGCTTCTAGCATTTGCTTTTACATCAATAATAATTTATATTTATTTTCACTCATGCGAATAGCAGATTACTTTTGTAGTTTGTTATTGGTGATAATTAGGAAATATAAAATAACAATATGAGTCAAAAGATAATTTTAAATAATTCATATTCTATTACTAAATCGCACTTATTCCATATAGTAGACCCAAGCCCTTGGCCCGTCCTAACATCTTTTGCTTTACTTCTTTTGGTTATAGGCGGCGTCTCGTTCATGCATGGCTACAAATTTAATATATATATTTTATTTGCAGGGATTATTTCAGTAGGTTACTGTTTATATTCTTGGTGGAGAGATGTAGTGAAAGAAGGAATAGTCGAACATCAGCATACTAGTCCTGTTAGAAAAGGTTTACAAATAGGTATGGCGTTATTTATCTTAACGGAAATAGTATTTTTTGGTGTATTTTTTGCTTCTTTTTTTAAATCAAGTCTATCACCCGTAGGTCTTTTAGACGGTGTATGGGTTGTAAAGCAGGGCATTTGGCCTCCACCTACAATTAAAACTTTTGAGCCGTTTGATATTCCTTTTATCAATACTTTAATACTACTCTTATCAGGCACTACCGTTACTTGGGCTCACTACGCCTTAGAAGAAAAAAATCAAAAAGATTGTGTAACTGCACTTGCTCTTACCATATTGCTTGGAATATTTTTTACAACTATGCAGGCATATGAATATTACCATGCGGCGTTTAAATTTACAGATGGTATATATGCTTCTAATTTTTATTTGGCCACAGGTTTTCATGGAGCTCATGTAATTATAGGCACTATATTTCTAATAATTTGCTACTTTAGAGCAAAAAGAGGAGATTTTACTACAGAAGGTAATGGACATTTAGGGTTTGAATGTGCTGCATGGTACTGGCATTTTGTGGATGTGGTTTGGTTATTTTTATTTACGTTTGTTTATATATTTGGAAGTTAAATTATACTATATGTGATTATAATGTTACTTAAAATAAGTGTTTTTAAAATATTTTTGCATATTAATTAAAATTGCATATATTTAGGAGTTGATTTATGTATAAATAAATTATACATTATTTTTTAAATGCTAATTATTTTATTGAGGTAAAACATATGAACTTTCCTATTCGTAAATTAAACGAAGAATTAATCGATTATAATCTATCATTACGCATATTATTTACTATTCTAAGCGTGGCTATTATTATGGTAGCTTTTGATAGCTTAGGTAGTAGTGATAGCGATCCTGTAGGTGATGCATTATGTAAGTTAATTAAAGTATTCAGAGGCAATACTGCAAGAAGTATAGCTGTTGTCGGTATAATTGTTCTGGGAATTCAAACATTAAGAGGAAAATTGCAGTGGGAAGTAGCGTTAGTGGTAGTTACTGCAATCATTATATTATTTAAAGCTCCAGATATTGTTAATATGGTATCAAGTGATACTACTAGTAGCTCAAAGTGTGGTGTGTCCTAATACACGAAAAAATTATTATATCTTTAGTAATACCCATAAGCTTCAGCTTATGGGTATTTTTAAGTGATGTTGTTGCGTAGCCCCTATGTCATTCCCACATGGCATCGTTGCGTGGGTTGAAAAATGCGTTAGGTGTTATAGTGTGGCTTGACTCTCTATTGTATGAACGTTTAGTGTGTCATTCCTGCAAAGGCAGGGACAAGACAACCTTAATATAGGTTACATATTTAATAAAAATAAACATATAAAAAACAAGTTTTTATATGTTTTACTGGATTCCCGCCTACGTGGGAATGACATCAATTGCCTTTATACTCAGGTCAACGGCAACATTCATACAATACTCAATAGTGTTTTAATTGTTTTGATGGACCACGTGGTTAAACCACGGGATGACAGTGGATTTTGTCGGTCTATGCAACAACGTCTTTACTTAAATAAAAGGCCTAATCTATTACCTATAACAATATCAATATATTTTGCTGTAATAGGGATCCCTTCAATATTCATTTCTAGATATATTGCTTGTTTTGCAGGGATTTTTGTTTGTAGTTTTGTAATTGATACATATTCATCTAAAGCTTGATTATTAGTATCCATTACTCTCACTTTGATTATAGGATCGGAAATTAAATAATCAGACTCATTAGATAATTTATAAAATATCTTCATACAGTCTATATGACGAGATTTGCCTAAATTAATTTCTTCTATCTTTAATTGATCATATTTACCTAAGAATTTAAAGCTATCTATTAGTAATATCACTAAACAAAAAATTATAAAGCTAGTCCATAATATTGGAAATATATTATATTTTTTCTTAGGAGGAATATACGGTAAAATAACCGGCACATTAGCATTGTAATGATTTTTAATAGGAGTTTTAATAGTTCCCATGTTTACTTTATCTTTAAAGTCATTTAATGTACTAGTATTATAGTCTAATTTCTGATACCACAAATGGCTACATTTGGAACATTTTACTCGTCGTCCGTTAATACCTATTTGATTGCTTGTAACAATAAATCTTGTTTGGCAATTTGGGCAAGTAATATACATAGTTAATTATAATTATTATGTTTGACTTCATGATAATCTCATTTATTATTTTTGGCAATAAAACAGTTAAAAGATATGTCCTCTCTTATTAAAGAAATTGAAGAAGCTTGGCAAATTAAGGACAAACTCCTTCAAGATTCTTCAAAGCTTATAACATTAAAGCAAACTCTTAATGATAGTATAGAAAGCTTAAATCAAGGTACGATTCGTGTTTGTGAAAAGAAAGAAAATAGTTGGCAAGTTAATGAATGGGTAAAGAAAGCTATATTGCTATATTTTATCACTACAGAATCACAACTTTATAATAACAATTATAATAGTTGGTATGACAAAGTTGCTCCTAAATTTTCTGCAGATACTGATAAAAATACATTCAAAGAAGCAGCTATACGCAAAGTGCCCGGAGCTGTTGTTAGAACCGGTACTTATATAGCTAAAAATGTTGTAATTATGCCTTCTTTTATTAATATAGGTGCTTATATAGATGAGGGAACAATGATTGATACATGGGCTACTATCGGCTCATGTGCTCAAATTGGCAAGAATTGCCATATTTCAGGCGGTACGGGAATAGGTGGGGTGCTTGAGCCGTTGCAAGCAAAGCCTGTTATCATTGAAGATAATTGTTTTATCGGTGCAAGATCGGAAATAGCAGAAGGTGTAATAGTAGAGGAAGGAGCAGTAATTAGTATGGGGGTGTTTATCGGTAGCTCTACAAAAATAGTATACAGAGATACAGGTGTAATTATTTACGGCAGAATTCCGGCTTATTCCGTTGTAGTTCCAGGAGTATTACCTGCTAAGGAAGCCGGTAAGCCTGGACTTTATTGCGTAGTTATCATAAAACAAGTCGATAAAACTACTAGAGCTAAAGTAAGCATAAATGATTTACTGAGGTAGATAGATCAATGTGAGCGTTCATGGGTTTTTCACTGTCACCCCGTGGCCTGACCACGGGGTCCAGAAAAAATAACTTCAATATTGTTACCTACACTACATGTTTTACTGGATTCCGTGAATAAATCACGGGATGACAGAGAGGAATAATAAGCCGCTTAACATCAGTGAACGGTCACAGATCAATAATATCGCCGATTATACCATTAAGATATCCCTCGCTTTGTTGTTGTTCTGAAATATCTGTTTGTTGAATTGCGTTATTATTTGGGTTTCCTAAGAAAGTATTGTATGCCATAAGCATTGCATCTCGTTGTTTTTGAGGATCACGTACAACACCAGCTGCTTTAAAATATGATTCTGCAGCATCTGTTTCCTGTTGTTTTTGAAAGCAAAGTTCGTTTCCTTGGGCCATATATAAATCATATTTTATAGGCTTTTCAGCCTTATTTATAAGACTGTCATAACATTTTAATATAGAGTCTAATTTATTATTCTTTCTATAAAATATGATAGCTGGGTCTTCGCGTCCTAAGTTAAATAGCATATCGCCGATTTTATTGTACATTTCTTTAAGTTCTTCATTACATGTTAGAGCTGTATTATAATTAGCTAAAGCTCCATTATAATCTTCTTCTTTGCTCAATATATCGCCTATTTTAGAGTAGCAGCTAGCTATAGTTGAGTCACCTCTGCTTTGTCCGAGTACTTATTTAACCACTCTATGGCTTCTTTATAATATTGCACTGGTTGATCGTGTTTAGATTCTATATTTTTTATAGAAGATAGATAGTTATTTTGTATGAATAAATCACATATTTCAATTAAGGAACTATAGCAATCATTGGATTGAGACCATGTTGTAGATAACATTTCTTCAAATAATGATAATTCTTTAATTTGTAGGTTTAATACATATCGGTAAGCTTGAATAACCGGTTTATTGTCTGTGAATTTCTCAATAGAGTCTAAAATTTGAAATATTACACCCTATAAGGTTATTAGCTTGTTTGTTTAATATGATAGCTTGAAATTCTGATAATTGTGCTAATCCTTCAAAACAAGAAAGAGTTTTTTCTATAGCCGGATATTGTATTGGAGAACTTGGTAAATATGGTTTAATATACCTCTCATAGTTATTATCTAAAAATTTTGAGTAGTTAAGAGGTGTATATACATTAAAGTCTTCAAAAATTGATTGGATAGTATTAATTATACATTCTACATTTATCTGTATTTATGTATGTAAATTTTCTATCAGACTGTCTTGTTCCTTTAGCAATGAACTTAGCTTCTTTATCTCTAAATTTTGTACTCCTTTTCTCTCTTCTAGGTGTTTTAGTTCTAGAGAGAGGTTTATTTCCCCATTTTGAGAAGTAGGTTTAAAGTTTTATATCAGAGAATTCTAATATATTCTTGTTAATAGCAATGCTATTTTGTAACATCGGTATAATGTTTTCATGATTATTTTCATTATGTTGTGTTATTACGCATATGACATTTCCTTTTAATTTTTTGTGTTCTTCTGTAGGAAAAATATTTTTAAAGTCTTCTATAATCCTGTTAAAGATACTAGGGGATTTTACGGTCTCTTCTTTTGCTACTATGATAAATTTTAATTTATCGGTCATTTGAACTAGCTTTTTAATGAAAAATACATTGATTAACTCTTGCACTGTATCGGGTACTTCGTTAGAGCATTCCCAAAATACTTTTTCTGCAATTTCAAATTTTTTGGGATCATATATAGCCGGTTCATATTTATGCTGAATTTCCGGTGTTGTTTCAAAATCAAATAATTTATCAAATGTAAATTCTTCACCGTTTTCGATAATCTTAAGGTTGTTCTCAAGAGCATTTAAAAATGTGCTTTTCCCGCTATAAGGTAATCCTATTACTACTGTAGCTTCTGGTGTTTTGCCTGCTGGTATTAGTAAATAATTCACTTCAGTCAATGCATTCAGAATATTTGCTTTTAAAGAATCAAGAGCAGTTTCTTCTTCTGTGAAAGGTTTAATATCAATTTCTGTGGAAATTTCATATATAATCGCTAATCTATTCTTTAATATAAATTTTTATACTGTCGCTTTCGCCGCTATCGCTGATAGCTCTAATAATAAATTCACCGGCTTTTGCTTTCCATATTACTGCTTCGTTTGGTTTTGCAGTTGCTATTAATTCATTTTCCACAAACCAAAAAATGTTGTTGGTTTTATTATTGCTAATCGCACTAAAAGTAATGTTATCACTATTTTTAATTGAATGTACGGAATTTTTTAACGGGTATATAATTTTAGGTTTTTGATGATGCCAATTTATCAACCTATTGCAATGGTTTGTAGGTATCGGTTTCGGTAATATATGTATTCCTGCTTTTTGATAAACCGAAAGCATATCTGTTGGCCATAAATTTACTGTTTTATATTCTGTTTGTCCTTTAATAAAGTTACAAACAGGCATACCAGTTTTTAAATCTATCAACATTTTTCTATAAATACCGGATTGTTTTATCGGTGATTTGCCTTTAATGAATAAGGTTTCTGCTTTAACCGGACACATATTGTTATCGATATCTCCCGTATCTGCACAAACTTTTACTTTAGTAATATTTAGTGCATTAATTTTTGAAAGGATTAAATCCTCATCTTTATTTGGTCTAGATATGGACTCGATAATATTAAAGAATAAAGGGGCTGCAGAAATATTACCCGTAAATGTTCCGTGAGTTTGCCCTTTGAAATCCCCAACCCAAACAACAAGTACGTATTTTCCGAATATGCCAGCGCTAAGTGCATCTCTAAATGAGCTGGAAGTACCTGTTTTCCAATAAATCGGTAAGTTATGCCTTGTATTATTATAGGTAATAGGACGAGTCGTATCTTTTATAATATCAAGTGTTAAATAGCTTGCCTCGGGGGATAGTAGTACGGTGTCCGTGTCACCCTTGTCCTCTCCTGTGTCATTCCTGCGAAAGCGGGAATCCAGTAAATCATATGAAATTTTTGTTCCAACATTTAGGTCATTTTTTATGGATTCCTGCTTTCGCAGGAATGACATAGTAGAATCCAATACTTTTCTAAGCGGTTTATAAGTACCGAAATTAGCAAGCATAGCATAAAGAGTAGTTAACTCTTCAAGAGTAATTTCTGCTGTGTCGAGTACTATAGATAAACCGTAATTTTCAGGTTTTCGTAAGCCGCTAATTTTTGCTTGTTGTAAGAACTCATAAAAATTTGGGTTTTTTAACTTAGACGCCAGAAATATTACAGGTGCGTTACGGCTCTTTATTAACGATTCTCTAGCACTTAAACCGCCTGCAAACCTACTATCAAAATTTTCCGGTTTATAATGATCGTAGTAAGTAGGTGTATCCTTTAGTAAAGTTAACGGATGTATTAGTGATTGATCAAAACTAAGTGCATAGACAAACGGTTTTAAAGCTGAGCCTGGAGATCTATGGCTTTTAGTGCCGTTAATCTGTCCACAAATATCGTTATTAAAAAACTCTCCGGAGCCAATACTTGCAAGCACTTCCATAGTAGTAAAATCAATAAGAATTACGGAGGCATTATTAATGCCATATTTTTTCCGATCATTAATATATAGCTGAACTTGTTTTTCTATAGTAGCTTGCAGATTTTTATCTATAGTAGTGCGTATAATAGGGCTATCATTATTTGCTAGTATGTCTAAAGTAAAATGCGGTGCAATAAAAGGAAGTTTTTTATTTTGATTAAATTTAATCGGCAAACTAATTAACTTATTATAAATAATATCTTGTGGGTGAATCGTGAGCCACTCGGTAAATAGATATTTACGTGCTTTAAAAATATTAATATCATTCCCGCCTCTTTTAAGCGGATTTTGTGGGATTACTGCAAGGCTTAGAATATCGATCAAATTTAAATCTTTTAGGTCACGATTGAAGTAAATATAACTGCCGGCTGCTATCCCTTCAATATTACTACCGTAAGGCACTAGATTTAGATAAGCTTCTAGGATTTCATCTTTTGGATAATGTAGCTCTACATGAATAGCTTTAATGATTTGATGGATTTTACCAAGAATAGTAGAAGAGTTTATTCCATATCTTAAACGTGCTACTTGCATTGTTATAGTAGAGCCGCCTATTTTACGATTATTCTGTAAATAAGTAGAATAAAAAGCTTTGGCTAAAGAAATGGGGTTAACGCCAAAATGTTCATAAAAATGCTTGTCTTCATATAATAGTACTGCTTCTATAAAACTTGCCGGTATTTCACGTATAGGAGTGAATATCCTATATTTATCGTCTTTAGAAAGCGAAATACGCATTAACTCGCCGTTTCGGTCAAATACTCTTTGTGAGAAACTTATGTCTTTAAGTAAAGGCGCAGGAGGAATAACAAAATATAATATTATAATGCCGCTGATTGTAATAAAAAGTAATTTGGTTTTGAGAGACAAAGTATATACCTTATAGTGTAAGGTCATTCCCGCGTAGGCAAGAAAACGCGGTTGCGTGGAACGATTTTTTCGTTATTGCGAGGAAAAACTGTAAGTTTTGACTAAGCAATATTGGAACAATTCCTGAGATTGCCACGCTCACTAACGTTCGCTCGCAATGACGACTTGGGTATTCATGCGGGAATGACATCATGTTATATAACAATCATTATAAAGCATTTTAAAAATAATGAAAATTTTAATAATATAGCTTGCATGTATAGAAGTAATATCGTATAATGTCCTACAAGATTTTAATAAATTAACTAAATGTTAACAAAAGCTTTACATTTCCGATAAATACTAAAATATCACATAAAATCCACGTTACTATCCTACTTTATAGCCCATCAATATAAATTTTTGACATAATATTTCTTCATGTATCATTATCTTTAATAACAAAAAAGCATTAATATTTTAAGTAATTGTTAAGATTTATTAAAGAAAAATTAGATATTATGGAAAAAAATATTAAATCTATAAATTCTAAACTTACAAAATTATTCTTACTTAGCTGTGCTAATGCTGCAATCCTTACCGCTGTGACCGGGGAAGCAAGAGCCGATATAGAGATCTATGATATATTGAACCATACTGCTGACTACCAAATATTAACTCCTGCTCAAAAGCTTAATGTTATAAAAGGAATTCAGGACCGTACGGATTTTGGTGACCTTGTTGACGATCTTATGCCGAGGGAAAGAAGATTATTCAATAACGCAATAATAGAAGTCACTAGACTTCAAGCAGTTGCTCCTGTACTTAACGGTACTAGAGAAAGAAGAGAAGCACGTGCAGCCGGTGTTGAAGTTGTTGATTTAACAGGTAATACAGCAGTAGAAACAGGATGTAACGCGCAAGAGATGGTTCTAGAAAATAGACTTCAAGTATTGGAAATCCTTGCTAAAGCTGAAGGGGCAAATGTTGTCAGTATTAACGATAAAATTAAAAAGGCTATACATTTTAATAACATAGAAAATTTAAATACACCTTTGGAGCAGTTAAAATATATAGCTATGACGGGCGGTGTAGATGCTAATGACGATTTAAAAGTTGTAAATAATTATGTTGAAGCTCCTTTAACAACAGAAGCTTTTGAACATGTATTTTTTGGTACTAATATTACTGATCCTACTGTAAGAAGCATCGATATTAATGCTAAATACTCTGAATTAGGAAACAGCCCTTTATTAAATAAGTTTAAAAGCGTCGCTACTCCGGAAGCAAAACATAAATTATTAGATCAATTTAAAAACTATGTTAATCAAAACTTAGTTGAGCTTAAGTCTAAACAATCTAGTATTCCCATAAGACAATCCGTAATGAAGTTAGCTGATCCTGCAATAGTAGTTAATTATTTAGAGTAGATGGCTAAATTAAAAGAAGCATATATTGATAACGGTAAAATTAAGATAGTGAATGAAAACGATAAGGTAGTTGATGAGCAAGATCTAAAAAGTTATAACAAGATTTTAAAAGATGCCGGTTTAATAACTAAAGATTTGGATGGTAAGAAAATGCAGGCATTGATAAATAATTTCGATGCTTTAACAATGAGTGATCTGGCACTTGTCCTAAAAAAGACTGTAGGTGAAATAAGAATAGATAATGAGGGTCTAGTAGGTCTTGTAATATAGCACCTCAAGCAATGGCAGGAGTAGTACCGCCTCCTCCGGCAGGTGTAGGTATAAGACTTGCAATAGCTAGGGATATAGCAAATCTAGATGCCATAGGTGATGATGAACTAAAATTAGCAGGTTATAAATCTAAAGGCAAAAGGAGATGCTGCATTAAGGGGAAGAATAGCTGCACCGGCACCGGTTGTAGGCAGAGCAGTTGCAGAAGTTCTTGTAGCTCCGAATACTTTAGACAGAATATTTCATAATGAGATGTATTTAGCTAAAAATAATGGAAATCCCGGGAAGCTAGAAGTAAGAACATTAGGTGCAGAAACAGATTTAGGGATTACTATCAAAACACTTTTAACTTTAGAAGAAAGGAAAAGTCCACTTGAGTCTTTAGCATTATTTTCAGAAGCAAAGCCTGATAAAGCACAATTAATGATAAAAGCTGAGAATATTTAGAATAGACTAAAAGATGATGATGTAATAAAGCAAATTTCAAGGCAAGCTTTAACTTTAAATAATAAAATAGCCAACAAGGAATTTTTTAAAGAGCTATTTAATGAAGAAGAACATAATGCAATAGACCGTTAAACTATACTTTTGATAAATTACCGCTGGACTTACAAAATCATATTACGGCAAGAAGTACTGAAATAAAAATAAAAGATGCACTACAAGATAAGAAAACAATTATATCAAGAATAGATTATATTGCTAAAAATGAAAATGTTTTAGGTGCAAATTCTTTAAATAATGAAATAGAGAGAATTGTTGATAATTTTAATACTTTAAAATGTTCCGATGTACTAGATCTAGCTCTTAATAAAGGAGACGTACGTGATAATATAGCCCTTACTCCTAAAGCAAACGAAGTAAATACTCAAATAAATAATTGGATTAATAACAATATTGTTAATTTAACAGTGAAAAGTAATATAGATAGCGGCTAACATTTTTATAAAATAAAGCTGTACCGGCAACATTATCAAGAATTTATGAAACGGCAGTTGATACTAACGCTAGATTACTAAGAAAAGTTTTAGCCGATAATGCAGCTGGTTTATATCAAGCTTCTAAAACCATTACAGAGAAAAATATAACAGACGCCGTACAAAATAATTTTAATGCAAAAATGAAAGCTTTAATACCTAATACTAAAGATTTCTCAAAAGAGGCAATTGTAAAATTTCTTAATGTAATAAGTGATGAGAAAATAGAAGCGGTATTAAAAGGAGTAAAAGCAGCGAAAGCTGCTCATACCCCTGTTGTTGCACCGGTAATAGTGGTAGCAGGTGGACCGCCACTATCTACGAGGGTAGGATATAATGGGCTTGGTATGGACGGTTTAGTCAGAAAGAGGAACAGTCTAAAGCCTATCGAAAATCTTTTGCCTAAAAAAAATGCTGCGGTTGCAGTAGCAGTAGCTTATATTGCTCCTACTTCTAAAATAGGGGAAAAAATACGAAACTGCTGTTCAAGCTATAGCAGCTTCAGTTGACACGGATTTAAAAAGAGAGTTAGCAATAAAGACTCAAGGAAAGGAAAAACTAAAAGCATTAATTGTAGAAGAAGTTTTTGAGAAATATACAACTAAAAATGCAGATGCACTTGATGGTGATATAAATCAATTAGCTCAAGCTATAAAAGAAGGAACCAATATTGAGTTCATAGGTCCTAAAAGAGAAGTAGCAAGTGGTATAGATCAGGACACAAGAAATCTATGTGTTAGAATGAATCAAGATGCAGGATTAATGCAGCAACTTAAAGCGAATAATTCTAGGTTAGCAGCAATTATAGAAGCGGCAGCTGTAAATGAAGCAGAAGTTGCTACAAGACGTCCTGAGTCAGCAGCAGCACAAGCAGTAGCAAAATGGAGACGTAAGCTATGGTGGAGTAGTTGTAGTAGCTCCTGCTGTTGCTTCTGTGGCTCCTGTTGCACCATTGGTTTTACCGGTAGATCCTGAAGAGGACGCAGAAGAGGTAATAGCTGTTTCTGCAGTTGCAGCTCCACTAGCACCGGTACCGGTAGTTATTAATATGGAAGATGTAGGGGTAGTTCCGCCTCCGGTGGAAGAAGCTCCACATACTGGTGCAGAAATTATAATTGTTCAACGTATAGAGAGGATTGTTCCTGTAGAGGGCAATATTGAAGGCTTTGATGATGATGAAGATGATTTTAACATTGAAGAAGATTATGAAAATGATGATTATAATATAGGAGCGAACAAAAGTAGAAGTATCTAGTAGTACAAATAAATCAGAATCTAAGGATTCTGAAGTTAGCCTTGAAAACTCGAAGCAAGAGGAAGCTAGACAAGAAGAGGAGGCAAAAGTAGTTGCTTCTATAAAGGAAGCCGCAGAAGCAAGCATTGCTGAAGCTGTAAGAGTTGAAGCTGCTGAAGTTGTAGAAATGCAAAATGCAGTAAAACAAGACGAAGAAATGATTGGAGCAATATATAATCCGATTCATGATATCACTCAAATGAGCTGTAATATTATATCGCATAGAATGTTCTCTAGTGCTGCGGTTGCTGCGGGTGATGAAGATGAAAAAGTGTTAGATAAAAGCCTTTGGATTGCAGGTACTTATGGTACTAATACGCAAAAAGGTTTTGCCGGTTATAAAGGTCATGCTTCGGGCGGTACTATAGGTTTTGATATTGGTTCTAATAACTACAAAGATTTAGTTGGTATTGCTTATACTAAATTGGATTCAAAGTTTAAATCTAACGGTAGCAGGTCAAATACTAATACCGATAGCCATATCGTAACTTTATATGGACAAAAAGAATTACCGAAAAACTTTATGATACAAGCTATGTTTGCTTACAATCATAATATAGTAAAGAGTAAAATCAACCGTTTAGGTACTATTGCAACCGGTAAATATAAGAATAATAATTATAACTTTGAAACTTTATTAAGTTATAATCATCTTATGAATGGTGATATTACTCTTACTCCAAATCTTGTTATAAGATACGGCCACTCTAAAGACGATACATATCAAGAAAGTGATGTAGGTATTCAGCATTTGAGTATTGCTTCTAAAAAGCAGCATTTATGGAGCGGTATTTTAGGCGGTAAGGTAGCTTTAGCACCGCAGAAAATAGCTGAAGGTTTCAGTGTTACGCCTGCACTTCAAGCATCTGTAGAACATTACTTTAATGATAATAGTAAAAAACTTAATGCTAAAGTAAAATGGAAAGATAGAGCAGTTAATGAAACTATCGCATTACTGAAGCAACCTAAAGTCGCTTATAATATCGGTGCTAGCGTTTTAACTGAAAAAGATAATGTAAGCGTATTACTTGAATATAACTGTCATTTACAAAAGAAATATCAAAGCCATCAAGGCTTTGTGAAGTTGAAAGTGAAGTTATAACAGCCAAAATCGTCATTGCGAGAAAAAACTGTAAGTGTTGACGAAGCAATCCAGTAAAAAATGCTAATTTATAGCATTTTTTTTTATTTTTTGTGGATTGCCACGCAGCCTACGGCTGCTCGCAATGACGATTTTGGACCCACGCTAGCAATGCACTCCCACGAGTCGTAAATAATACTTATTACTCGTCTCTTACTACTAACACTGATATATCTGAATGACGGACGATTTTAGAAGCATTAGGTCCAAGCATATAATCTTTTAATTGTAGTCTGACTGCAGAGATTATTATTAAATCGGCTTTAATTTCATTAGAGTGCTTAATTATTTCATCATAAACGGCACCGTTACCTATATAATAATCTGTTTCAATTTCATCGGGAATATATTGTTTGATAAGCTCTTTAATTTGAGCTTTATACTTTTCTTTTTTCTTCGTTCTCCAATTTTTAGGTAAATAATCTTCAAACATTTTCATACCGAATTCAGGAATTACATACATAAAATGTAATTTTGCTTGAAAGTTCGTCGCAAGCATTAAAGCCTTAGAAAGAATACCTTTTATAGATTTTTTATCATTTAAATCTATAGGTATAAGTATATTTTTAAATATAGTATTTTCAGACATAAGATATTGTTAGTTTTTGTTTCTTACTGAATCATGTTTTGGTAGAACAAAATTTTTAGTATCGGCGAAATAGTTAATGTCCAGGTTATTTAATAAGTAATTAGAAAGTTTAAAATTTGCTACGTTTCTATGAAAAGCTCCGATAAATTTATCTAAAATATCACGATTCGTCTCATCTCTAGTTACTAGAATTGCCGATACTTTTACTGTAGTTTGATCATCGGTAATCCCTGGATATAAGCCCTTATGAAGTATGGCTTTATGAAAAGCTCTATTTTGTTTTATTAATTCCGTTATTTTATCATTGTCAATTGAAACGAAATTAATTTCACACTTATTAGCTATTAAATTTACTAAGGGGTTAGAATGTCCAACCATCATTATTATAGCATCTATTTCCTTATTACAGAATTGATCACTAGAATCTTCATAATTAATGTGTAGCTCTTCAGGTTCCTTAGCAAATTTATATAAAGAACGTACGGCATCATAAGTAATATTACTACTGGAAAATGCCGGACCGTTAGTTATTTTTTTTCCGTCAATATCAGCAAAAACCTTTATTTTATCCTCATCTTTTACAATAACCGTAAAAAACTCATCATGTAGATTAAGCACCTGACGTAAATTTTGCATTTTTTCTTGATCGTGATAATAACCTATGCCCTCATATGCTTCTACTGCAATATTAGCTTGCACTAGGGCTAAATCAATTTTGCCTTGTTGTAATAATTTTAAATTTTCTATACTACCGTTTGTTGTAACAACTTCGCATTTAATATGTTCATTATTTTTATTGTCATTTGTAATAGTCTTGCATAAATCAAGTCCAATAGCATAATATCCTTTTAAAATAGAGCCGGTACCGATTTTAATGACTTTTGGAGCAGCATAAATATTACTGCAAATAAGAAATATGCTAATAATAGTTGCTAGTTTAAAATTGTTCATAAAACTAATTTGAATTATTTGCGGTATTTTGGTCTTCTTTATGTTCACCAAGTTTTAGTTCTAATGAATTAATAGAACCGATATTTATTCCTTTGTCTGAAAACTCAATATCAAACTTGGCTTTTTCTATATTGTTGTAAGCCGAATTTAAATCGTTTTGTTCTGTATTTAATTGTGTGTCGGAAGCTTTATTAATTGCTTTAGCAATAATTGTTTTAATTATTTTCTTAGAAAAAATAATATTATTCGGTAATAATTTATCAACTATGGAATTATAATTTTCCAGCTCAAAATATAGTTTTCCTTTCGGTAATTTATTGGCAAAGAGTTGTAAAGTACCGTTTAAATTAACTTTAGAATCATTATCACAAGTGAAAATAAATCTTTCTATATTAAAATTTTGTAAAATAGCTGAATCTTCTCCGTCTTCAGCAAATTTTAAAGAAGCAGCAATATCTAAATTAGCATTTTTAAAATTCAAAATGTCTTTTTCTGAATAATAATTCATGTTTAAAAATAAGGATATATTTTCCTCACTTGCTAAATTCTGTTTTCTTATAAGAAATGCTAAATCATTAATTTTAAAGATTTCTTGATTATCTTTAAATATCAATAATGCTTTATTATTTAACTGAATTGATTTTAATATTTCTTTTAAATTCTCATCTTTTGATATTTTATATAAAGGTTTATTAAATTTTCCTATACCCTTTATGTCATCATCGCTGCGTACATCATAGGTAAATGTTTTGTCGCCGTAATTATCGACTTCTCTAATAAAAGGACCGCAATTAAGAGCGGCGCTTTTAGTACTAAAAGCTATATTTAGGACAATATTTTCGCATGTAAATTCTTTAGAATTTACATGATCAATTAATTTTACTTTAGGATCCGTTACGGTAATTTTCCAATTAAAAGGATAGCCTGAAAACTTAACTGCATTATAAGATATTTTAAGATTATCGGATTCAGAATTCTTAATTAAACTTACAACGTTATTTTTTATAGTATATGCAGTTGCAAACCATATTATAGTAAAGGCTAAAAACACAAAAAGAAGTATTTTACGTATCACTTTTTTAATCCATTATAATTTTATATTACGAGTAGCAGAAGGAAGGCGTACTTTTATGCCGTCTAATTCTTCGGTTAAAATAATTTGACATCCCAATCTAGAAGTATCGGTAAGACCAAAGGCTAAGTCAAGCATATCTTCCTCTGCTTCCGTAGGTTTTTTTAATTTGTTGTAAAATTCTTCTTCTAAAATAACGTGACAAGTAGCACAAGCAAGCGATCCTTCACAAGCTCCCTCAAGGTCTAGATCGTTACTATGGGCAATTTCTAAAATAGAAAGCCCTATTGGTGCTTCTACTGTTTTTTCTGCTCCATCATTTATAATAAATGTTACTTTTATTTTTCCTGACATTCTTCTTATTTTTCCTTATCTAAATTAATTCGATTATAGATAATATATTATATATAACTGAGGCTATTTAATTTGATTGATATTTTTGCCTTTTAGCAAATCATTAATTATTATATTAAACTTTGTATCCATAGATTTTTTTATTTTGGATTTAAACTCTTTAATAGAATTATTAATTAAGATCCGATCTCTAGCGTGTGCGGCTTCTTTTATATTATCTAATAAAGAATTAATTATAGATATCTCACTTTCCGATAATAAAGTTGTTAATTCCGCTATAGCACGTTCTATGCTAAAGATTAAAGCCTCTGCTTCAATTACTGCTTCTTGTAATAATTTTGTAGTATAATCTATTTTAGCATTTTTATACGCGTTTTCTAACATAATATCAATCTCCGTTTTATCAATACCGTGATTTGGCTTTACTTCTATAGCATGTGATGTATTGCTGATTTTTTCATAAGCAGAAACGGATAATATACCGTCTGCGTCAATAGCAAAAGTAACTTCGGCTCTAATATATCCTGCTTTCATAGGAGGAAGTCCCTTTAATTCAAATCGGGCTAAACTGCGGCAATCGGCAGCCATTTCACGTTCACCTTGCAATATATGAAATTGTATACCGGTTTGATTATCGACATGAGTCGTAAATTCTTTTACTACCGAAATAGGAATCGGAGTATTATGCATGATGATTTTTTCAACTATACCGCCATATAATTCCATACCCAGCGATAAAGGTGCTACATCAATCAATAATGAATTTGTATGGGGTGCTATTAAATTTTCTGCTTGTAATGCAGCCCCCCATACAACTGCTTTATCAGGATCGATATCTGATAGAATATCTATTTTAAATGCTTTATATAATTTGTCTTTTATTAAAGGAATGCGGGTTGCACCCCCTACTACAATAACTCCGTCTATATTTGGATTTCCTGCTTGCTCTAAACACTCTTGAGCTATATTGATAGTACGTTCTACTAAGGGTAAAATTAATTGCTCTAATGTTTGCTTATTAATTGATATGTTATCGTTATTAAAACTATCTTTATATGTTAAAGTTTCTTTTGCTTTTTTTGCAAGTTGTAAAGTATCTATAGAATTAGGTAAATCAAATTTATTGCAAAGATATTGTGTAATTACTACATCTATATCGTTGCCACCAAGCATATTATCGCCGTTTGTTGCTATAACTTGAAAAATACCTTCTTGTATATTAAGAATAGATACGTCAAAAGTGCCACCGCCTAGGTCATATACTAAATAACAGCCTTTTTGATTTTTGTTTAAGCCGTAAGCATAGGCAGCTGCAGTAGGTTCGGCAATTAGCCTTAATACTTCAAAACCTGCTATTTTAGCCGCAAGCATTACTTCGCCTCTTGCTGCATCGTTAAAATGTGCAGGTACTGTTATTACTGCTTTAGTTAGATTAGTCTTTAATTGTTCTTCTGCTTGATTTTTTAGGTAAATAAAAACTTCTGCTGCAATTTCGGAGACTCTCAGTTGTTTATTTGCAAAATTTAGCTTAAGCTCACTACTATTTACATCTAGATAATCTTTAACTAACGAAAAAAGTGCCGGAGTATTTAGAATTTCTTTTAATGTTTTACCGAATAGTCTTTTAATAGAACGCAGTCCTTTATTATTACCTATAGTAAAATTGTTACTTGTAAAATCTATAGTAGTTGGGATTAATTCTTTATCATCTATAGATTTAATAACTTTAACTTTTCTGTTAGCTGCAATAGCTATTAATGAGTTAGTAGTGCCAAAATCGATACCGACTGCTATTTGCCGTTCTTGCTTAAAATCAGCTTGCTCCAGTTCCCTAATTTCTATTATTTGCATGATTTTATTTTTTCTTGCAGTTTATGTAGCAATGTCCCAATATATTTAAGCTTGCTAGTTTTTATAGTTGCGTCTGATAGATTTTGTTCTTCAAAAGCTTGTTTTAAAGAATCAATTTCAAGCTTTTTCATTAATTCATATTTGTCTTTTATTTTTTCTAAATCACTAAATAAGATAGTATTTTCGATTATTTCCATTTCATCCCAGAATATGCTTAATTCTAGCGGCGAAAGTAAACTACGTGTTTTTTCGTCATTCAAATTTATATTTTGCAAAAGCAGCATATATTCAGCACGCTTTAAGGCATCTTTAAGAGTAGAGTAAGCGTTATTTAATTCAGCCGCAGTAATTAGATTTTGTTCCTTTTCCTGCAAAGTTTTTGCTTTATCGGGATGATATTTTACCTGCATAGCAAAATATTGCTTTTCTAATATCTTTAAATTAATATTATACTCTTGCGGAAGTCCTAATAATTGAAAATAATTTTGCACTTTTCCTTTTTTGTAATTCTAAACTGCTCTATCATATATCAAAAATTAAAAAAATACAATTATGGAAGTAGATCTATTACATTTTGAAAAAAAATATCATAACTGTATTGTAGCAGGTATAGATGAAGCAGGTAGAGGACCGCTCGCAGGTCCGGTAGTAGCAAGTGCCGTTATGATAGATAACGCCAATATTATAACGGGCATTAAAGATTCTAAAAAGCTTTCCAAAAAGAAAAGAGAATTACTATATGAACAAATCACTAGTAATTATGTTTGGGCAACTGCTATTATTTCTCATACCGAAATTGATAATATTAATATATTAGAGGCAACTAAAAAAGCTTGTTCTATTGCTGTGGCAAATCTTAGCCTTGAGCCAGCAATAGTGTTAGTTGATGGTAATATGCAGTTTAAGGATGAAAGATTTGTCAGTATAATTAACGGTGATAATTTATCATTATCGATTGCTGCGGCTTCTATTGTTGCAAAAGTTACTAGGGATCGTTTGATGCTAGACTTAAGTGCTAAGTTTCCCCAATATTTATGGCACAAAAATTCCGGCTACGGTACCAAAGAACATATCAAAGCTATTAATATACACGGCTTATCACCGTATCATCGTAGGAGTTTTAGGTGTTGTTAATGGTATTGCCTGTGTGGACACTGAATCGTCATTGCGAGCAGCCGTAGGCTGCGTGGCAATCTCATGAAATAATAACAAACTCCTGAGGTTGCTGTGTCAAAATTTACAGTTTTGCCTCGCAATGACGATGACGATTTTGGTATCCACAACGCACACCATTAACTCAACTCGAGTGCCGCCTCTTCTAGAGTTTTTAGCTGATCACGAAGTTTTGCGGCTTGTTCAAATTCAAGATTACTTGCGGCTTTAAGCATTTCTTTCTTTAATTTATCAATATGGGTTTTTAGCTTAGCAGGATTATCAAATAAAGTATGAGCTTGTTTTTTATCAAGCTTACTATCGATTTTCTCAAATTCTGCTAAAGCGTGAATAGCACGGTTGATGGTTTTTGGGGTTATGCCGTGTTTTTCATTATATTCCTGCTGAATTTGCCTTCTACGCAACGTTTCACTAACGGCTTTATCGATAGATTTAGTCATTTTATCGGCATAAAGTATAACTCTACCCGCACTATTTCTTGCAGCTCTTCCTATTGTTTGTATTAACGATACTTCCGACCGCAAAAACCCCTCTTTGTCTGCATCAAGTATAGCAACTAAGCCGCATTCAGGGATATCAAGCCCCTCCCTTAATAGATTAATACCGACTAAAATATCAATAGTACCTTGTCTTAAATCTCGTAAAATCTCTATACGCTCTAGAGTATGAACGTTAGAATGTAAATAAGAAGTTTTATATTTTAGCTCCTGCAAATAGGCAGTTAAATCTTCTGCCATTTTTTTAGTTAAGGTGGTGACTAGAACACGAAAACCTTTAGCGATAGTGGTTTGAATTTCGCTAATTAAATCCTCAACTTGATTAGTAGCGGGTTTGATAATACATTCAGGATCAAGCAGCCCCGTAGGTCTGATAATCAATTCTACAACCGTGCCGCCGGTTTCTTCTAACTCGAACGGTCCTGGAGTTGCAGATACAAACACAGTTTGTGGTCTAAATTTTTCCCATTCTTCAAATTTTAAAGGTCTGTTATCAAGTGCAGAGGGTAGACGAAACCCATGCTCTACCAAAACTTCTTTCCTTGCTCGATCGCCGTTATACATCGCTCTAATTTGCGGTACGGATATATGGCTTTCATCAACAAATAATAATGCATCTTCTGGTAGGTATTCGAATAATGTAGGAGGCGGCTCACCGGCATTACGTCCTGTGAAAAAGCGAGAGTAGTTTTCAATGCCTTTACAGCTGCCGGTTTCCGTTAACATTTCAAGATCATATTGAGTACGTTGATTTAGCCTTTGAGTTTCAAGTGGTTTGTTTTGTGACTTTAAAAACTCTAAGCGTTTTTGTAATTCTTCTTCAATACCTGATATGGCATTATTAACTGTTTCTTGAGGCATCACAAAATGTGAATTACCAAAAACCATAGCTTTATCGAGCTTAGCAAGTTTTTCACCTGTTAGGGGATCAAATTCATGGATATATTCGAGTTCATTACCGAAAAACGATAAACGCCAAGCTTTATCGCTGTAATGTGAGGGGAAAATATCGATGTTGTCGCCTTTAACTCTAAAACAGCCACGCTCAAATCCGATATCGTTACGCTCATATTGTAGATTTATCAAATCGTTTAGTAGCTGATCACGAGGGTAGCTTTGACCAGGCTCTAGATTAACCATCATTTGGTAATATAAATCGGGAGAGCCAAGCCCGTAAATACAGGAAATGGAAGAAACTACTATAACGTCACGACGCTCTAATAGCGATCTTGTAGCGGCATGACGCATTAAATCAATCTGTTCGTTAATTGATGAGTCTTTTTCTATAAAAGTATCGGTGCGTGCTATATAAGCTTCGGGCTGGTAATAATCATAATATGAGACAAAGTATTCAACGGCATTCTTTGGAAAAATCGATTTCATCTCTGAATAGATTTGGGCAGCTAAAGTTTTATTATGAGCCATAATAAGAGTAGGACGATTAGTTCTCTCTATAATATTTGCCATAGTAAAGGTTTTGCCTGATCCCGTAATACCAAGCAACATTTGTGAGCGTTTTTTGCTACTTAACCCTGCTATAATTTCATCTATTGCTTTTGGTTGATCGCCTGCCGGTTTATATTCTGAGATAATAGAAAAATTATTCATGCATTTTTACTTGCTTTAAAAACTATAGTTTAAGATAATATATTAAAATCTAACAAAAAAATATAACAATTATGAATAAAGCTAGATTATACACAATTATTATTTATACTCTCGCTAGTTGTCCTTATTGTATAAAAGCTAAAGCATTACTTGATGAGAAAAATGTTGCTTATGAGGAAATTGAAGTAAGTAATTTTACTCAGGAAGAGAAAGAAAAATTTATTAAGAAATCCGGTGGAAAAAAGACCGTCCCGCAGATATTTATAGATAATATGCATGTTGGCGGTTGTGATGCTCTGTTTGATCTTGAAAAAGAGAGAAGGCTAGATAAGCTGTTAGAAAATCAGCCAAAGAAGACTTCACCTGCTGCCGGAGTGTAATTAATAAAAACGTCATTGCGAGGAAATTACGAAGCAATCTCAGGAGTTTGTTATTATTTCATGAGATTGCCACGCTCCCTATGGTCGCTCGCAATGATGCTGAAAACTACAAAAACTTCAAAATGTCCAAAAACAAAACTCGCAAAAATTCATTCTATCTACTTCTGCCGTATTTATGGTCGAAGGATTTTGATATACGCCTGCGTATTGTTACCTCTCTTATTTGTCTAGTCATAGCTAAAGTAATAAATATTTTCGTTCCTATTGTTTATAAATATATAATAGATGGGCTAAATAAAAACTTTGCTCTTTCGGTTATTATCGGGATTATTGTTGCATATGGCGGAACAAAAATACTTGTTCAAATTTTCAGTGAATTACGAAATATCATTTTTTCAAAAGTAGGGCATCAAGCAACTCGCTTAGTTGCTCTAAATGTCTTTAAGTACATGCATAATTTAAGTATGCGTTTTCACATTACTAGAAAAACAGGGGGCTTAAGTAGGTCAATAGAGCGTGGTACTAAAGGTATTGAAGCGGTACTGCGGTATTCGTTATTTAATATTTTTCCGACAAGCGTAGAAATTATATTAGTAAGCGGGATGTTATGGTATATTTACGGTATTTGGTTTGCCGTAACTATTTTAATAACAATGATAGTTTATGTTGGTTATACTTGCCTAATCAGTACTTGGCGTATTTCTTTTGCAAGGGAAATGAACCAAAGCGATAACACCGCCAATAATAGAGCAATCGATAGTTTACTGAATTTTGAAACCGTTAAATATTTCGGTAATGAAGAATATGAGGCGATAAAGTTTAATGAGGCTTTACAAACTTATGAAAAATCAGCTACTAAAACTACTAACAGCCTATCAATTTTAAATATCGGGCAGGATGTTATAATATCCTTAGGGCTTGTTAGCCTTATGATACTTTCAGCAAATGCTATTAACCAAAATAAAATGACAGTCGGCGATTTAATAATGGTTAATACTTATCTATTGCAGCTATCAATTCCGCTTTCAATACTTGGCTTTGCTTATAGAGAAATTAAAAACGCTCTAGTTAGTATGGAAGATATGTTTAAGCTGCTTGATATACCGGCAGAAGTAGAGGATGCTTTGAACGCTAAGGAGCTAATTATCTTAAAAGGTGAGGTTAGTTTCGATAATGTTAGCTTTGCTTATAATCAGGAATGTCCGATTTTACATAATATAAGTTTTACGATCAAGAGCGGTAAAACTTTAGCAGTAGTCGGTAGTAGCGGGGCAGGGAAATCGACGATATCACGCTTGCTTTTTAGGTTTTACGATATTAATAGCGGCAATATTACTATTGATGGTCAGGATATAAGAGAAGTTACGCAACAATCGCTGCGTAAATCTATTGGAATTGTCCCGCAAGATACGGTACTGTTTAACGATACGATATATTACAACATCGCATACGGTAATAATGCAGCAAGCTACGATGAAGTTATAGCAGCCTCAAAAAATGCTCATATTCATGAGTTTATTAGCACGTTACCCGCAGGGTATGAGACGCAGGTAGGTGAGAGAGGCTTAAAGCTTTCGGGCGGTGAGAAACAGCGTATTGCAATTGCAAGAACCATCTTAAAAAATCCAGCAATATATGTTTTTGATGAGGCAACAAGTTCGCTTGATACTAAAACCGAAAAGCTAATTCAAGCAAGCCTTAAAGAGATCTCGGCTCACCATACTACCCTTATCATTGCCCATAGACTCTCAACGATTATCGATGCAGATGAGATGATCGTTTTAGATAACGGTTATATAGTTGAGCGGGGCAACCATAAAACCTTGCTACAGCACAAAGGCTATTATGCCGAACTTTGGTATAAACAGCAAGAAGAGGAACATTCTTAAAATTTATCATTATATCAACTACAAGCTTTATTAAGTGGTTTGGTAAAACCAGCTCGATGTCATTCCCGCGGAGGTTTTGTTGCGTGGATATCAAGTCATCATTGCGAGCGAACGTTAGTGAGCGTGGCAATCTCAGGAATTCTTCTCAAGATTGCTGCGTCAAATTACTATGTAATTTTTCTCGCAATGACGAAAAAACTGATCCACGCAGGAATGACATCAGCATCCGCGCAACAATGCCACGATTATAAATACAAGCAATCCTTGAAAGAAATTTATTATGTCTCTATTATTAAATATAATTCATTAAATTTAAGGCTAAGTAATCGTGACTGATAAATCTTCTTCTAATTTAGTACCGGTAAATATCGAAGATGAGATGAAAGTATCTTATCTTGATTATGCTATGAGCGTTATAGTAAGTAGAGCTATACCGGATGTTCGGGACGGCTTAAAGCCGGTACATCGCCGAATTATCTATTCCATGCATGAAGCCGGTAATCATGCTAGTAAACCTTATAGAAAATCCGCTAGAATAGTCGGTGACGTGATGGGTAAATACCATCCGCACGGCGATAGTGCTATTTACGACGCGTTAGTACGTATGGCACAAGATTTTTCCTTGCGTTTACCGCTTGTAGACGGGCAGGGTAATTTCGGCTCGATGGACGGTGATGCGGCGGCAGCAATGAGATATACCGAATCTCGAATGGCCAAAGTTTCGCATAAGCTCGTAGAGGATATCGATAAAGAGACTGTCAGCTTTAACCCTAATTACGATGGTTCTGAAGAAGAGCCTTCCGTACTTCCTGCAATGTTTCCCAATTTATTGGTGAACGGTAGCGGAGGTATTGCGGTCGGTATGGCAACTAATATTCCGCCTCATAATCTTGGTGAGGTTATCGATGCGTGTTGTTTATATATAGATAATAACGATATAGAAATATTAGATTTACTTGAAGTTGTTAAAGGACCGGATTTTCCTACAGGTTCAATGATTTTAGGCATTAGCGGTATTAGATCGGCATATCTTACCGGTAGAGGTAGTATCATTATGCGAGGTCGAGCCGAGATTGAGAATATCGGTAATAGCCGTCAAGCAATTATTATTACCGAAATACCGTATATGGTAAATAAGGCAAGGCTCGTTGAGAAAATCGCTGAAATGGTTAAGGAAAAGCGTATAGAAGGTATAAGTGATTTACGTGATGAATCGAATAAAAACGGTGTAAGGATTTTTATTGAGTTAAAGAAAGACGTAGTTGCTGAAGTAGTCTTAAATCAAATATACGCATGTACGCAGCTACAAACTAGCTTCGGTGTTATTATGCTTGCTCTTAAAGACGGGCTACCGAAAGTGATGAGTTTGAAAGAAGTAATTGCAGCTTTCGTTAGTTTTAGGGAAGTGGTAATTACTAACCGTACTATATATTTACTCAATAAAGCAAGAGATAGAGCTCATATTTTACTAGGACTAACTATTGCTGTTAGTAATATCGATGAAATAATACGTATTATTAAAGCTTCAAATGACCCGAATGCAGCTAAACAAGAATTAATGGCTCGTCAGTGGGAAGCATTAAATATCCTACCTCTTGTAAAGTTGGTTGATGATAAAGCAATGTTAAACGAGCAGGGTAAATGTAACTTTACCGAAGTGCAAGCCAAGGCAATCTTAGAAATGAGATTGCAACGCCTGACCGCTATGGAGAAAAACAAGCTTGAAGAGGATTTAAAGAACCTCACTACGGAAATCACCGAATATCTTAATATACTCGGCTCTCGTACAAGGTTACTTAAAATTTTAAAGGAAGAGCTCATTAAAGTTAAAGAAGAATTTGCGACTCCTCGTCTTACTTCAATTGAATTCGGCGAATTTGATCAAGATATAGAAGATTTAATTCAGCGTGAAGAAATGGTTGTAACCGTAACGCTTGGCGGGTATATCAAGCGTGTACCTCTAAGTAGCTATCGTGCGCAAAAACGTGGCGGTAAAGGAAGATCAGGGCTTTCAATGCGTGATGAAGATATTACCACGCAAGTTTTTGTCGGTAGTACCCATACTCCTATGTTGTTCTTCTCAAATATCGGTCAGGTTTATAGTTTAAAACTGTATAAACTGCCTTTAAGTAATCCGCAGGGTAAGGGTAGACCGATGGTTAATATGTTACCGTTGAAAGCAAATGAGCATATTACGAATATTATGCCGCTACCTGAAAATCAGGATGAGAGGGATAATTTAAACATTGTGTTTGCAACTGCCAAGGGTAATATCAGAAGAAGCGATTTATTAGATTTCAAAAAGCTTCAGTCGAACGGTAAAATTGCTATTAGGCTTGATGAGGACGATAAATTAATAGACGTAAAACCATGTAAAGAAGACGAGCATATTTTACTTGCTACCAAAGCCGGTAAAGCTTTAAGATTCCCTGTTGAATCGCTGCGTGTTATTAAGAGCCGTACTTCCGATGGGGTACGAGGTATGAAGCTTGCCACAGAGGATTCCGTAATTTCTATGACTGTGCTTAAAGGTATTAGTAGTACAAAAGAGGATAGAGATGTTTATTTATCCGTGCCGTGGGAGCAGAGATTAGAGATTGCTAAAGGTGAGGCGTTTAATCCTGAAGAACTTGGCGTAAGCTTAACTGCCCCGGCTATTTTGGAAATGGCAAATTCCGAAGAATTCATTTTAACCGTAACTGAGAACGGTTTTGGTAAGAGAAGCTCAGCTTATGGTTATAGAATTACTGACCGTGGCGGCAGCGGTATAATCAATATGGATATTAACGACAAAACTGGTTTAGTCGTCGGTGTTATGCCGGTTAAAATAGATGATGAGTTAATGCTGATTACCAATAGAGGTAAGTTAATTCGCTGTAAACTTGAGTCAGTACGTATTACGGGACGTAACACTAGCGGCGTAATCCTATTTAAGCTAGATGATGGTGAAAAAGTCGTGTCTGTCTCTTTAATTGCTGAAACTTCTGAAAGTGAAGAAGATAGTGAGTTAGAGGAAGAGGGATTAGAGCAATCTGAAGAGGTGTAAGGGCTGAGGCGTTGTTATTCCCGCATAGTTCTTAAAAAGTTCTCGATGTCATTCTTGCGAAAGCATTTTGCATAGATACCTAAGTCGTCATTGCGAGGAGGTATTGTTGCGTGGACCGGTAAAACCCACTGTGTCACCCCGTGGTCAAGCCACGGGATGGCAGAGGTGAAATTGATTCACGCAACAATGCCTTGCGAGCAGCCATAGGCTACGTGGCAATCTCATGAAATAATAAAACTCCTGAGATTGTGGACGTACAAATTACTTTGTAATTTTCCTCGCAATGAAGTTAATTTATTAATTGATCTGCTTTTAGTTAATAATACCCCCCAAAGAACTTCTAGAAAAGTATTGCAACACTAATTTTTCTCTCTATAACAACTGTATATTGAATTTATGAATATGCAAATATTAACTTTCCAGTCTTTTTTACTACTACAACCGATCTAAGCCGGTAACAATATCTCTATATCTTTCTTTTAATGATATCCATCTATTTAAATTAACTAATTATTATTAGGTAAGTTTTATGTTGCGTAAAATGCCACTTATTTTAATGGCTATTATATAGCTATCATATTGTTAAACCCACTAATGAGTTTAGAAGTACAAAGGTTAGTGTATTTAATAAATCTATCTATTAAATCTATAATTGGATTATTTCTGCCTTTAATTATTTTTGGCTTACTTTTTAAATCTGTTGTAATGCGAGCCAAAGATGCAACACGTATAGTTTTCTTAATATTATTACTAGTATGTGGGTCTAATTTTTGTTCTACCTTCATAAGTCATTATGTAGGTATATACATATATCAATTCGATTTATCAATGATCTCTCCTATAGAAAATGATAGCTTAAAGCCTTTATGGTTGCTTAATTTTCCTAATATTATTTCTAATGATAAAATCGTATTTAGTAGTATTATCTTAGGCTTTATTTCCTCAAAATTGTGTGCTGAAGTTGTAATTGGATTTGCTTGTAAGCTAGAAGCATTTGTTGCACAAATATTGTGATTGTTTATCTATATAATTCCCTTATATTTATAATGGGCTTTATCGTAAAACTACAGTTTGATGAAGTATTAGATATAATTATTAAAGATTATATGTTCATTTTTGTGACGGTCGCATTTGCTCAGTTTGGTTATATCTTTCTTGCTTATTTTAAGTAACTGTCGAGTTAAGGAATTCATAGCTAGCCTCAGTAATATGATGCCAGCGTCTATAAGTGGATTTAGTGCAATGTCTAGTGTTATAAGTATGCCACTTAGTATAATAGAAGCGGAAAATAATACAAATAATAAAGCACTCGTTCGTACCGTTGTACCAATAACAGTCAATATTCATCTTGTTGGCGATTGTTTTGCCATACCGATTTTGGCTTATGCTATACTAAAAAGTTATGGATTAGCTGAACCTACTTTATTTAATTATTTTATTTTTACTTTTTATTTTATATTGGCAAAATTTTCAGTAGCAGCTGTACCAGGTGGCGGAATTATTGTAATGTTCCCTATACTTGAATAATATCTAGGTTTTAATACTAATATGATATCTCTGATTACAGCTCTTTATATCTCATTTGATCCTGTGATCACTTGTGCTAATGTTTTAGGAAATGGTGCTTTTGTTAAACTGATAGATAATATATATAGTGTAACTCAGAAGGCTTAATTTAAGTAAATTTGCATGGAGCAAGTCATGTTCCGTCGTGAGCATTAATAAATATTTTAGCAATAGGATGAGGTTTCTCAAAATACTCTAGGTTCTTGCGTGCAGAAAATTAAATTATTTGTATTTTTAGATATTTTTGAGCAAAAATTAATAAGAACGCAAGAGCCTAATATCTATTTTTCTTTTAAAGTAATTGTTGAATTATATATATTTGATAAATTAGATATTTGTGTTTCTTGAATTATTATTTTTTATGAAGAATTAGTGAATTTTTTAACCAAATCTCAAATATTAGATAATTGATTTAAAAGAGAAAAAGCATATAATCTTTGTGTGGGAAGTGATATATTGGTAATAAATTATGATGTGGTTATTAATTGCGATTGGTTTAACCGTTGCGGTTCTTATTATAGGGGTAGTGTCGATGGCTATCGAAGGAAAGTTTGATAAGAAATTTAGTTCAAAGTTAATGACTTTAAGAGTTTTTTTTCAGGCAGTTGCTATATTTTTATTGATTATAATGTATTTTTATAAAGTTAATTTATAAATGTCTGAAAATAACTCAAAAGCTACTTAATCGATTTCTCTAATTTCTTCACGTAATTCTTCCCATTTGTCTAAAATTTCTTCTAATGTAACTTCTTCGACTTTTTTCTCTCCATCTTCAAAGTCCTTTAAATCTCTAATCAGTTTCTCTAGCTTTAATAATGAAATTTTTTTTTCATTATACTGATCGCTACAATGTTCTTCGAGTTGTTCGGCAATTTCTTCAATATTACCCCAATGCATTATTATTCCTCCTTAATTTTATGCAAGACTTATTTATTAACATGTTATCTGATATTTGCTATTATTTTTTACTAAATATTATTAATTCGACAAATTATTGCAAATAGGTGAGTTTATTATGCAACTATTGCCGGAATCAGGCAGGTTTGCTTTCTTTACATTTTGGTGATTTTATGGTATATTAAAATAAAATATTAAGATTTAATTATGTCAATATTACCGATAGTAACGGCACCTGATGAAAGATTAAAGCAGAAATCTCAGCCGGTTTTAGAGTTTACCGATCAAACACGAAAATTTATGGACGATATGCTTAAAACTATGTACCATGAAGACGGTGCAGGGCTTGCAGCAGTACAAGTAGGGGTATTGAAACGTATTTTAGTAATTGATATAAAAGATCATGATTCGGTAGCAAGACCAAAAGATTTTTATCCGCTTTTTATAGTGAATCCTGAAATAATAGAAAAATCAGAAGAGCTAGTTACGGCTAATGAAGGTTGTATCTCATTACCGGAGCAACGTATTGAGGTGGCAAGACCGGAATCTATAAAGATTAGGTATTTAGACTATCATGGTAAATCGCAAGAGCTTAAAGCAAATGATTGGCTTGCAAGAGTTATCCAGCATGAGTATGATCATTTAGAAGGTAAGCTTATGATTGATTATTTAAGTAATTTAAAACGAGATGTAGTACTTCGTAAGCTTAAGAAACTCAAAAATAATATAGTGTGAAAGTAATCTTTATGGGAACGCCTGAATTCGCTGTTCCCGCTCTTAAAAAACTTATAACTCATCACGAAGTTAAAGCTGTTTTTACACAGCAACCTAAAGCTAAGGGCAGAGGACTTAACTTAGCTAAATCTCCAATACATCAATTAGCATTTGAGCATCAAATTCCTGTTTATACTCCTTCTACTCTTCGTAATAATGAAATAATAAATCTAATTAATAAAATTAATGCTGATATTATAGTTGTTATTGCATATGGTTTTATTGTGCCGAAAGCTATATTAGAAGCTAAGAAATACGGCTGTCTTAATATCCATCCATCCGATTTGCCTCGTCACAGAGGAGCGGCTCCTCTGCAGCGTACTATTATAGAGGGTGACCGGAAAAGTAGTGTATGTATTATGCGTATGGATACAGGGCTTGATACAGGTGATATATTGATTAAAGAAGATTTTGATTTAGAAGAAAGAGCAACATTGGAAGAACTGCATAACAAATGTGCAAATCTCGGAGTGGAGTTATTAATTAAAACACTTGCAAATATCGATAATATAGTACCAATAAAACAGTCAAGTGACGGTGTTACGTATGCTCATAAATTAACTAAAGAAGAAGGAAAAATTAATTGGCATGAATCCGCATATAAAATAGATTGTAAAATAAGGGGCATGAATCCTTGGCCCGGAGCATATTTTAGTTATAATGATAAAATAATTAAAATCCTTGAAGCAGAATATTTAAATGCGGATCATCACTTTACTTCCGGTACCGTTATTAGCGATAAGCTGGAAATAGCTTGTGGAAGCGGTATATTACGAGTGAAAAAACTTCAGCAAGAGAGTAAAAAAGCTTTGAATATAGAAGAATTTTTACGTGGTACAAATATTTTAAAAGATACAGTATTAAAATAAGAGTATTATTATGGGTAAAGATAAAAAAGAAGTTAGGTTTAATGATAATTGAGACGTTAAGGATTTTACCTCAAAGCTTGAAAAGAATAGTGATATTTATTCTGTAAAAAGGAAAGTAATTATATATAGTAGATGATGAAGTAGAGGATCAAACTAAGCTACTTACGGAAACTCAATTTCTTGTGAAAAAAACTCCACATGTTAAAACATCTCAATATGAAATTAGCGGCTTTATTAACAAAGCCGGCGAACATATAAACGATCCAAAGCAAATAAAAGAAATTTCAAAATTATACGCTCATGCCACATTTGCTGATTTACAGAAAAATATTTTAGGTACATTTGATAAGAACGGTAATTTAAGTATAACTAAAGATTTTGCAATTGATGAGAATCTAGTCTTTAGAAAAGACGGTAAATTATTGTGTGTTAAAACTCAAAGCGGTTTGATAAACAGAGAAGGAGAAATGACAGCAGTAAATCATGTTTTACAAAAAGGCAGGTTTTTGTTTGAAGATTTAGGCGGTAAGGTAGATACAAAATTAGGGACCGCAAATCTAAACAAAAAGCCGACAAAGCCTACTTTAAAAAGAGGTTAAAATAACTTTAAGCCCTCTCATAAGAAATAAAATTAAAATTATTTGAAATTAGTGTTTGACAAGCTTTAAAAATATAGATATAAAATCATCACACAAAGTTTGAAACGTAAAACTTTGTAGCTGTTTAAAAAGTTGATAAAGCTAAAAACTAAATACACCGCGATAATAAAAATTTATATCGTGAGTAGATACTGAAAATAATTGTGAAATTAATTCTGTATGCATCATGTAATCTCAAGTTAAAAGCGTAAGTAAATATAATAAGAGCATTTGGTGGATGCCTTGGCACTAGAAGGCGATGAAGGACGTAATACGCTGCGATAAGCTTCGGGGAGTTGCGAATAAACTTTGATCCGAAGATTTCCGAATAGGGAAACCTACCTAATTTATTAGGTATTGTATAGTGAATACATAGCTATATGAGGCAAACCCAGCGAACTGAAATATCTAAGTAGCTGGAGGAAAGGACATCAACCGAGACTCCGTTAGTAGTGACGAGCGAACGCGGACCAGGCCAGTGGCTTCAAAAAAATAACTAAAACAACATGGAAAGGTTGACCATAGAGGGTGATAGTCCCGTATAGGTAAAAAGTTTGAAGTCCTTGAGTAAGGCGGGACACGTGAAATCCTGTTTGAACATAGGGGGACCACCCTCTAAGCCTAAGTACTCTCTAGTGACCGATAGTGAACAAGTACCGTGAGGGAAAGGTGAAAAGTACCCCGACAAGGGGAGTGAAATAGTATCTGAAACCAAATGCTTACAAGCAGTCGGAGCAAGCGTATTTATATGTTTTGTGACGGCGTACCTTTTGTATAATGGGTCAGCGACTTAGTTTATCTAGCAAGCTTAAGCCGTTAGGTGTAGGCGTAGCGAAAGCGAGTCTGAATAGGGCGTTTAGTTAGATGAATTAGACCCGAAACCGGGTGATCTAGCCATGGCCAGGTTGAAAGCGGAGTAAAATCCACTGAAGGACCGAACCCACTACTGTTGAAAAAGTAGGGGATGAGCTGTGGTTAGGGGTGAAAGGCCAATCAAACTCGGATATAGCTGGTTCTCCGCGAAATCTATTTAGGTAGAGCGTTATAGCGATTACCATCGAAGGTAGAGCACTGAATGAGCTAGGGGGTCCCACAGACTTACCAAACTCAATCAAACTCCGAATGTCGATGAGTACAGCATAGCAGACAGACTATGGGTGCTAAGGTCCATAGTCGAGAGGGAAAAAGCCCAGACCGCCATCTAAGGTCCCTAAATCATGACTAAGTGTTAAAGGATGTGAGAAGACCAAAACAACTAGGATGTTGGCTTAGAAGCAGCCATCATTTAAAGAAAGCGTAATAGCTCACTAGTCTAAATAAGTTTTCTTGCGCCAACAATGTAACGGGGCTCAAGTCATGTACCGAAGATGCGGGTTTATGCATTTGGCATAAATGGTAGCGGAGCGTTCCGTAAGCCTGCGAAGGTGAACCGTAAGGTTTGCTGGAGGTATCGGAAGTGAGAATGCTGACATAAGTAGCGATAAAGAATGTGAGAAACATTCTCGCCGAAAGTCCAAGGGTTCTTGCGTAAAGTTAATCTGCGCAAGGTTAGTCGGCCCCTAAGATGAGGCTGAAAGGCGTAATCGATGGGAATCAGGTTAATATTCCTGAACCTGAAGGATGTGACGAAAATAGTAAATTGTACAGTCTTATTGGATTGATTGTGCAGTGAATATTTTCCAGGAAATAACACCTTCATTATAGACCGTACCCGAAACCGACACAGGTGGACAGGTAGAGTATACCAAGGCGCTTGAGAGAACGATGCTGAAGGAACTAGGCAAATTGCATCTGTAACTTCGGAAGAAAGATGACCTGTATATGGGCAACCATGTGCAGGTGGCACAAGCTAGGGGGTAGCGACTGTTTATTAAAAACACAGGGCTCTGCAAAGTCAATAGACGACGTATAGGGTCTGACGCCTGCCCAGTGCTGGAAGATTAAAAGGAAGGGTGCAAGCTCTGAATTGAAGTCCCAGTGAACGGCGGCCGTAACTATGACGGTCCTAAGGTAGCGAAATTCCTTGTCGGGTAAGTTCCGACCCGCACGAATGGCGTAACGATTTCCCCACTGTCTCCAGTATCGACTCAGCGAAATTGAATTCTCCGTGAAGATGCGGAGTTCCCGCGGTCAGACGGAAAGACCCCGTGAACCTTTACTATAGCTTTGCACTGGTGTTAGGAATCAGATGTGCAGGATAGGTGGGAGACTACGAAGCGAAGGCGTCAGCCTTTGTGGAGTCACCCTTGAGATACCACCCTTTTGGTTCTTGACATCTAACCGAGATCCTTGAATCAGGATCCGAGACAATGCATGGTGGGTAGTTTGACTGGGGCGGTCGCCTCCCAAAGAGTAACGGAGGCGCGCGATGGTTAGCTCAGGTTGGTCGGAAATCAACTTTTAGAGTGCAATGGCATAAGCTAGCCTGACTGCGAGTCTGACAAGACGAGCAGAGACGAAAGTCGGTCATAGTGATCCGGTGGTCCCGAGTGGAAGGGCCATCGCTCAACGAATAAAAGGTACTCCGGGGATAACAGGCTGATGATTTCCAAGCGTCCATAGCGACGAAATCGTTTGGCACCTCGATGTCGGCTCATCACATCCTGGGGCTGGAGAAGGTCCCAAGGGTTCGGCTGTTCGCCGATTAAAGTGGTACGTGAGCTGGGTTTAGAACGTCGTGAGACAGTTCGGTCCCTATCTGCCGTGGGTGTAGGAAGTTTGAGAGGATCTGCCTTTAGTACGAGAGGACCGAGGTGGACGTACCCCTGGTGGACCAGTTGTCGTGCCAACGGCACAGCTGGGTAGCTAAGTACGGAAGGGATAACTGCTGAATGCATCTAAGCAGGAAACCCACCTCAAAACTAGACTTCCCCATTAGAGCCGTGGAAGACCACCACGTTGATAGGTCGGGTGTGGAAGCACAGTAATGTGTGTAGCTAACCGATACTAATAGCTCGATTGATTTACTTTGCTGTGAGATTACATATGCATATAGTGTTAATGCTATAAGAGTGTAGTATCCACTCACAAAGTTATCAGGTTAAATAGCTTTATCAACTAATAAAAATGTTATTGCATAACTAATGTTATACTGTAGCCCCGCCACGATATCCAGCGAAAATTATTTTGCTGAGTATCGTAGTAAAAGTTAAGATATGATGTTAAGAATTTTTTTGAGTTGTGCAACAACATTAACAGCAAACTATAATACAAATCTATCTTTTTAAAAGTTTGTATTGCTAGCTTGGTGGTTATAGCATGAGTGAAACACACGATCCCATCCCGAACTCGAACGTGAAACCTCATAGCGCTAATGGTACTATGTCATAAGGCATGGGAGAGTAAGTCGCTGCCAAGTTTGCAATACAAATTTTTAATTATCTTTCTTTCTCTTTATGGGATATTTTATATTCATAATTTTTACCTTTCTCTATATTAGTAATGCTTACGCATTAAAGAATAAACATCAATTTATTTCCATAGAATCGCTAAAATCTAACATAGAAATTAAAAAGCTATTTAAAGAAAAAAATACTGGTCAATTTATTTTAGAGTTACCAAACGGCACAGTAATTAATGAAGATGGAATTTTAACTCAAGAAGGTTATATTCTACAAGATACTCAAACAAGCTTAGGTGATCAACATCGTTTATTAAAAAAAACAAGATATTAATACTGAAAATCCTTTATATTTTAATGGAAAATTAGCAGTAATTTCATCTTCTGGTTCTGAAAATTGATATCATTGGCTGCTACAAATTTTGCCTAGATTAATTATATTAAAAGAATCAGCTCTTGAATATGATCGTATCTATATTAATAATTTAAAATATTCATGGCAAATTAAGTCATTAGAAATAGTATTAAATTATTTAAATATACCGGAAGATAAGCTTTTTGTAGTAAATAGTGACTGTATAATTCAAGTTACTAGACTAATTGTTCCATCTGTACCGTTTATTCCAGTAAAAGGTACACCTTTGCCTTTATGGTTAAAAAAAGATTTAAGAAATATTTTTATTAAAGATAATAGTAAAGCATACGATAAAATATATATTTCTCGTAAATATGCTTCTACCCGAAAAATAGTTAATGAAGAGGAATTAATAGAAAAAATTGAGAGATTTGGTTTTAAAGTAATATATCTAGAGCTATCCTCCCCGTATGAACAGGCCCAGCTTTTTAATAAATCAAAAATAATGATTGGACCGCACGGATCAGGATTTGCTAACTTTATTTTTGCGGCTCCAAAATGCAAAGTAGTAGAGATTGATCACGGTATAACTCCCTCTAGAAGTTTTTATAAAAGAATGGCAAATTATATGTCATGCGATTATTATCCTTTTTATGTAGATCAGACAACAGAAGAGCATTTAGAAGACGATATAAAGATCAATATTGATGAATTTATTAAGTTTCTTAGAGGTCATCTGTAAATAAATTTTAATTAGTAATTAAAGAGCTTTTTTAGCGAAATAAGATTCGCTATTCATTTCATTTAGTCTTGAAATAGTGCGTTTAAATTCTGCGGCTCGTGCTGAACCTTGATATATTTTATTTGGGTTATCTTCTAGGCTCATAAATAAGAGTATTTTATAGAAATAGGCATTATCGATAAAGTTGATAAATCTAACGGCTGTATTTGTATCGTTAGCATCGATAGTATGAACGTTCCTCACTATAATAACGTTGAAATTTTGGCAAATATTAACATAATCGATATAGCTTAAGTCTCTTGTAAATAATTCATTATAATCTGTTACTAATATTCTTTTATGCACTTTTTGAAAGGATATTTCTCTACCTAGAACCTGTATATTTTGAGGAGCAAGATTATTATCACTAATATCCGTGATAATTTTTTCAAGTTTGTTTTGGTTTTCTAAAGTTAAAGGATAAATTATCCTTGCCTCTTTAACTCCTAACGCTTTATCAAATCGATAATCATGGTGATTATCTAGATATTTAACATAAAATGTATTATTGATTATCTTTATAAAAGGTAAGAAAGATTCTCGTTGTAATCCGTCTTTGTACAGATTATTGGGACTCGTGTTAGAAGTTATAAAAATAAAAATATTTTGCTTTATTAATTCATTAAATAATCTACCGATTATCATTGCATCAGTAATATCTTTAATTTCAAACTCATCTATACATAACACTTTAGTTTGTTTAGCATAGTTTTTAGCAATTTTAGGGATGGTATCTTTCTGATTTGCTGTTTGTAATTTATGCATAGATTTATGAATTTCCTGCATAAAGTTCTGATAATGTATTATTATTTTAGGTGTGGTTAATTCTTCAAAAAAAGAATTCATGAGCATAGTTTTACCGCTACCCACCGGACCGTATAAATAAATTCCGCTTTTTAAGTTGTTTTGATTAAAGAATTTGAATAAACTTTTAGGCTTATTAAGTGCTGCTGTCAGCTGTTTTAATTCTTCTCGTAAAGCAGTTTGTTTTGAATCTCGTATTAATGAAGTAGAGGATTTAATCAAATATTTTTTATCTAGTTTGTTATAGTTTTTTTCTAAAATGTCGTTCCTAGCTCAAAGCAGGAAGGCTTTGTTGCGTGGATCAATTTCACCTCCGTCATCCCGTGGTTTGACCACGGGATCCAGTGAAAAATATTAATCTTTAGCATTTTTTGTTATTTTTGCTAGATTGCCACGCTCCTTTTAGTCGCTCGCAATGATGGTTGTTATTATCATTTCCTACATAAAAGCGTTGCATCGCCGTAGCTAAAAAAACGCATTGCTTCTTTTATAGCATATTTATATAATTCATGCATCTCTTTAAATCCGGCAAAAGCACATATAAGCATAAATAAAGTAGATTTAGGAAAATGGAAATTAGTAAGTAGCATATCGGCTGTTTGAAATTTAAAACCTGGGGTTATGAAAATATCGGTTTCAAAGCTACCTGCTTTTACGATGCCGTTATTGCAAGAACTCTCAAGTGTTCTAAGTGTTGTAGTGCCGACTGCGATAATACGTTTCCCTTCTTGCTTTGCTTTATTGATGATTTCAGCAGTGTCAGGAGTAATAGAGCAATATTCGGTATGCATTTTATGTTCATGAATATTTTCGGTTTTTACAGGTAAAAAAGTTCCAGCTCCCACATGTAATGTTAAAAATGTAGCTTGTATGCCTTCTGCCTTAAGCTTATCAAGTATATCCTTTGTAAAATGCAAGCCTGCTGTCGGTGCTGCAACTGAACCTTCTATTTGGCTATAGACAGTTTGATAGCGGTCGTTGTCGTTTTGAGTGTTTGTCATACCGTGGTTTGACCACGGTATCCAGTCATTATTTAAATATTTTTTGGATCCCGTAGTCGTAGCCACGGGATGACATAATGAGTGTGAACGCCTAATATAAACCGGTAGCGGCATCTCACCGTATTTATTTAAGAACTCGAATACAGAAATATCATTAAGCTCAAATTTTACTTTAATCTCACCCATTGTAAGTTTTTCGGTAATAATTACCTTATGATTATCAAAATAAAATTCATCATTTACATGAAGCTTTCGAGCTGGTTTAGCAAAAGCCGACCAACTATCATCTGATAATTTTTGATTCAAATTTATTGTAATATTTTTCCCCAAATTTAACTTTGCTTTTATTACCTTACTATTATTAAAGACTAATAAGTCCCCTTCTTTTAAGTAATCTATTATGTTGTAGAATTTGGTTTTAATAGGTGGCGTAACAGCAATTAGTAAATCTGAGTTATCACGTTCACTAGATGGATATTGTGCGATCAGTTCACTTGGTAAATCAAAGTCAAAATCAGATAGTTTCATTGTTTAAATATTAGTGGCTAAAAAAGTGATTATAACAGCATATGACAATATTTAATATAATATTTTAGTTTATTGATTGCTTACTAATAAATCAACTATTTGTTGATAAAATGATTTTTTTTCTGTACGATACAAAATACTGTCAATTGAATCATTAAGGGAAATACTATGATAACCGATGATATAATTAGAAATAAATTTCATGAGATATTAAGCAGTAAAGATATAGAAGAACAACAAAATATGGGATTTAATAATATATATAAAATAAAAAGATATGAATTTTTTAGAGAAAGTTTTGTCAAAGAATTCAAAGCTTTGGTTGAAGATCCAAATACAAATATTTCTAGCGTGTACAATATGGCATACTGCACTGTAGATAAAATAGCAAGATCTCCTGACACTGCTATAGTTAAAGCAATTTGTCAAGGTGATTATGATTTAGTTGATAGTATGTTAACCGCTTTAAATATTGATCTAAATACAGAAGTATATACATTGGAAGGTGAGGCTAAATCTTTTTTATATTTTGCGTGTCATAATAATCAGAAAGGGATAGTAAGGCTTCTACTTGCAAAAGGTGCAAATATAATCCTTGACCACAACAGCGGTATGACCGTTTTTCACACTGTCCTAACAGCTCAACATTTTGATATGGCAGCATTTCTAATTGAAAATGGTGCGGATCCTAATTACGTAACAGGTGACAATATGACTTATTTAGAAATATGTACGTTCCTATACCTAAATATAGCCATGGTAACTAAATTGCTCACTTATGGTGCTAATATGGAATTTATCCGTTGTGAAAAAACCGTATTTAAAAGTTTAGTAGACCTAACTAGAGGGCTTAACGATAGAAAGCAGAGTACAGATATGGTAAAAGTATTTTTACAATATGGTGCTAATCCGGATATACTCGATCCTGACGGTCAAATGGTCCGTAACAAGGAAGCAATTTGTGAACCTCTGAAAGCTCTTTTAACGCTTGAATCCTCATTTCGTAAGAATGATTACAAGAAAATTAAGGCTATTGACAAGAAAGATTTAGCTGCATTTGTTCAATGGAAAGCAGCAATATTACCGGTTGCAAAAGATGTTTCTAAGGATGAGTATATTAAAAGCCTATTAGAACTATATAAATTTTCAAATCAAATGAGTTTGGATTCGGATGATTCTATAAAACAACCATTAATAGAATTAGGAGAAAAGATAGCTAAATTGATACCGCCTTTAGAGTTTTTATGCATTTTAAAAATTGAAGATATTATTGATAGTAACGCTACAGATAAGATAGAATTACTTGAGAGTGCAATAAAAGCGATGACAGGGTGCAGACTACTTCAAGTTGAAACAACAGGAGAAACAGTGGCTCATAATGATTTAGTTTAAAGGTTGAGGCTGGTATTATGTCATTCCTGCGAAAGCAGGAATGACATAATACATAGGTAATACCTCCTCACACTATTAACCCTTTAACTTGAGAGTTCCATAATTTTTGATATAGCTTACTATTTTTTAGTAATTCTGCATGGCTACCGTCATCGATTATACTTCCCTTTTCAAAAACTAAAATTCTATCCATATTGAGTAAAGTAGATAATCTGTGGGCAATGACTATCACGGTTTTATTTTGCATTAAATAATCCATTGACTCTTGAATCAGGCTTTCCGTCTCGCTATCTAAGCTACTTGTTGCTTCATCGAGAATTAAAATAGGAGCATTTTTTAAGATGGCTCTTGCTATGATAATTCTTTGACGCTGACCGCCTGATAAGTTATTCCCCCGTTCACCGCACATAGTATTGTAACTGTCCGGTAGATTATCGATAACATCATGAATATGTGCAGCTTTTGCTGCTTCTATAACCTCCTCAAGAGTAGCTTCTTTTTTCCCGTATCTGATATTGTCCAAAATGGTACGATGAAAAAGCACCGGTTCTTGAGGTATAAGGCTAATGGCTTTTCTTAAAGAATCTTGAGTTACGTTTTTAATATTTTGATTATCTATTAAAATCATTCCTTCTTCTATATCATGTAACCTAGTGAGTAAACTAATAAAAGTGGTTTTTCCTGAACCTGAAAATCCAACTAGTCCTACTTTTTGTTTACTCGGTATTAATACCGATTTTTTATAAAATAAATTGTTATTATGATGATAATTAAATGTAACATTTCTAAATTCAATAACCCCTTCTTTGATATCTAATGGAGTAGCGTTTTCAATATCAGTTATAATATGCGGTGCCATTAAAGATAAGCCTTGATTAAATACCCCGACCTGCTCGAACATATCACCGATTTCTTGCGTTAAATCCCAAATATTGTCTGCTACATTTATACATAATGTTAGCACTAATACGCAATCACCTATGCTTATTAATTCGTTACGAAGTTTAGATAAATAATAAATCATTATAAAAATCATTATTGAACAAGAAGTCCCAAGAGCATAACGCAATTTGAACATAAAGAATTGCATAGTCTGCTCATCGGCTACGGCATTTTCTACTCTTGTTTCTAGATGTTGACGTTCAAATTTATGGGCTGTAAACATTCTAACCGCATTAATGTTGCTAATTGCATCTACGATACTACCGGCAACAAAAGATCGGCTTCTAGCATAATTTAATGAGTATTTATTGATTTTATCCGAGAAAAGAACACTAAGTCCTAAAAAAACCGTAATCCATAAAATAAATATCGTAGCAAAAACGTAATGTACCGAATATAAAGCAATTAATGCAAATACAATAATAGCAAGTTTACGAAGAATTTTTTCACCGAATATTGAAATAATCATCTCAAACGATCTTGCAGTTTCGGTAATACGATTGCTAATATGTCCTGCTAGATTATCCTGAAAGAATTTATGGCTATGATATTGGGTATAATTATAAAGTTCATTTAGTATTTTCCCTTTTATTACGGGCATAGTCTTGAGATACAAATAATCATATGAACGATATGCTATATTAATACTCTCCCACCAAAGAGCATAAAATACTGCCCAGTAAATCATGGAAGATAAAAGATTATTAGCGTTCTCATCGTTGAAAGATTCTATTAAATCAATGATTTTCTGAAGTAATATACTATCAATCGCTGGAATCATACCAAGTAAAATACAAATTACAGTCAATAAAGTTATTTTAACTTTATCGAATTTTAAAAAATAAATACCTAAGCTAAATGTTGATTTAGATAAAGTAGGGTATTTTATCACGATAATGTACCTCGATTTTAAAATAATATATTAATTCGTGTTATTTTGGAGCATATTTTAATTTAATTATTTTGCAAAAATATACCTAAAAATATTAAATCTGTGGAAAAATAATAAACAAGTCTTGCTTCTTACCTTAAATAATGCTACAAAATTCAGAAAATAACTTCAACATCATTAGAAATGCAAGAAAAAGAATTATCTAATAATTTTTTAGAAGAACAAGAAAAGTCTAAGGAAGACGATTCTCCGTTCTTTGATGTAAAATATATTTGTCAAGCAAGTTTATTAATTACGGATTCTATCCGAAAAGGGTATGATGTAACGCAATTGCCCAATGGTGATATTAATGTTACAGAAGTAAGAATAGTAAATGTTCATTATAATTGGAACTCCGAAAAAGGAAAATTTGTTAAAACTAATCAGATAGAATTTAATAATAGCAAAGGTGGATGATTAAATCAAATACTGTATACTCGTTTAATTTGAAAAATTGGCTACGTCGTCCTATAAGTACTGTGGTACTCACGTATTAAGTATACGTTATTACACTGGGAGTATATTGTTATTGTCACAAAGCTTATTATCTTAAAACAGCAGTCTAAATATGGAATTTGATCAAGTATTATTATCAAGGATTCAATTTGCTTTTACCATAAGTTTTCATATAATATTCCCTGCTTTTACTATAGGGCTTGCAAGCTTTTTAGCGGTAATTGAAGGGTTATGGTTAAAAACAAAAAAGCCGGTTTATCAAGAAATATACAAATTTTGGGTGAAGATTTTTGCCGTTACTTTCGGTATGGGAGTAGTTTCGGGCGTTGTAATGTCTTATCAATTCGGTACTAACTGGTCGAATTTTTCAGATAAGGTTGGAAATGTCCTCGGTCCGCTTCTCGGTTTTGAAGTATTTACTGCCTTTTTCCTCGAATCTTCTTTTTTAGGTATAATGTTATTCGGCTGTAATAAAGTCAGTAAAAAAGTACATTTTATTTCTACGTTAATAGTTGCCGTTGGTACTATAATCTCAGCTTTTTGGATACTTGCAGCTAGTAGCTGGATGCATACGCCTGCTGGTTTTGAACTGCGAGGCGAAGGATTCTTTGATCCTTTAAATTGGCTAGAAATTATCTTTAACCCTTCTTTCCCATATCGCTTTTTCCATATGATTACGGCGGCTTATTTAACTACTTCTTTTGTTATCGGTGGTGTAGCTAGCTTTTATTTACTAAATAATCGTTATAAAGAGCATGCTAAAATTATGCTTTTTATGTCGGTGTTAATGGCATTAATCGTTGCACCTATTCAAATAGTTATTGGTGATTTGCATGGTTTAAATACTCTTAAAAATCAGCCGGTTAAGGTCTCGGCTATGGAAGGTATTTGGAATACAGAAAAAGGAGCAGCTTTTAATCTTATCGGCTTTCCTGACGAGGAAGAAGAAAAAACAAAATATGCTGTAGAAATACCTTATGCTAGTAGTTTAATCTTAACGCATAGTTTAGACGGTGAAGTGAAAGGATTAAAAGAATGGAAAAAAGAAGAGCGTCCGCCGGTTGCAGTAGTATTTTTTAGCTTTCGTATTATGGTAGGAATTGGTTGCTTAATGGTATTTACAGGTATTGCGGGGTTATATCTTTACTTGAAGAAAAGATTATATACTACGCATTGGTTTCAATATTGGTATATATTAATGTCACCTTCAGGTTTTATTGCAGTACTTGCCGGTTGGTTCGTAACCGAGGTAGGTAGACAACCTTATATAGTATATAATATTTTAAAAACTGTGGATACGGTATCACCGGTACTCGGCAAGTATGTATTTATTTCTCTAATTGCTTTTATAGTAGTGTATGTGATCATTTTCGGAGCGGGTATATATTATATAATGCATTTGATAAAGCAAGGTATAGAAGCGATAGATAATAAAGAAATGTACGGAGAGAGTGGTTTGAATAACCCATTATTAGAAAAGTAATAAGTTTATGTTAAATTTTGCACCTTATATAGATTTACCGCTTGTTTGGGGTGGGCTTATAGCTACCGCTATTTGTTTATATGTTTTATTAGACGGTTTTGATTTAGGAGTAGGAATCTTATTTCCGTTTGCACCTACCGATGATTGCCGTCATAAAATGATCAATTCTATTGCTCCTTTTTGGGACGGTAACGAAACTTGGTTAGTACTTGGCGGCGGTGGTTTATTTGCGGCTTTCCCGTTGGCATATTCGCTATTAATGCCGGCTTTATATATTCCTATTATATTGATGTTACTCGGTCTAATATTTCGTGGTGTAGCTTTTGAATTCCGTTTTAAGGCTCATATAGGTCATCGTTATATTTGGGACTACGCTTTTCATTTCGGTTCTATGCTTGCTGTTTTTTGTCAAGGTTTAATGCTTGGTACGTTTGTCCAAGGAATAGAGATAGAAGGACGAGAATTTGCAGGAGGGAGCTTTGATTTTCTTACTCCCTTTTCCGTTATGACGGGGATAGCATTAATATTCGGTTATGCACTCTTGGGTGCTACTTGGCTTATTCTGAAAACAGAAAAGACAACACAAGATTGGGCTTATAAAGCTGCTTTATATATTTTATTTTACGTTGCACTTTTTATGGGGCTTGTAAGCTTATGGGTTCCTTTCTTAAATAACCACATAAATCATCGTTGGTTTAGTGTACCTAATATTTATTATTTATCTATTGTACCTATTGTAACTGTTTTAATATTTATCAAGTTAATTAAAGCCGTTAAGCAGAAAAAAGAAGTAAAGCCGTTTATTTATGCGATCTTGTTATTTTTATTAGGATATTTAGGGCTCGCGATAAGCATATGGCCATATATCGTTCCTTATAAAGTTACGCTTGAAACTGCAGCAGCAGCACCGGAGTCACAGTCTTTACTGTTGATAGGGGCTGGGATATTCTTACCTGTCATACTTGGCTACACATTCTATTGTTATTATATATTCCGTGGCAAATCATCTCATCATCCGATATATTAAAAAATTTAAAAAAATAACCTCTTGTCTCAAAGGGTGGCAATGGTTTATTATCCTATGGCTTAGCGGATTATTATCCACATTACTTTTAACTTATATAGTTAAGCTGGTGTTTAGGGTGATAGTAGGAATATAACCTTGACAAAACGTACTGTTTATAGTACGTTATTAAGTCTCAATAACTATAAGGAAAAAATAATGGAAATATATAATACAAGCGAAGCAAGAAGTAAGCTTTATAAACTTATAGATTATGTTTCTGATGTACACAAACCTGTTTATATTAAAGGTAAAAGAAATAATGTAGTTATAATTTCAGAAGCAGATTATCGTAATATGGAAGAAACTTTATATTTATTATCTATTCCAAATATGCATAAGTCTATAATTGAAGGACGAGCAGAGCCTATAGCAAAGTGTAGCGATAAATTAAATTGGTAATTTTTTATAAATGTATATAATTCGTTATACTACACAAGCACAAAGCGATGCTAAGAAAATAGTGCAAGCCGGTTTAAAGAATAAAGTAGAAGTTTTATTAAACATAGTTAGTGCTGATCCTTGGAAAATTTACCCTCCATATGAAAAGCTCGTTGGTGACTTTAGTGGTTGCTATTCAAGAAGAATTAATATTCAACATAGGTTGGTTTATGAAGTTTATAAACAAGAAAAAGTTGTAAAAATTCTTAGAATGTATACGCATTATGCATAAGTCATTAACTGAAAAAATCTCAGCATTTATTATTACCAAAAATGAATCCGCAAGGATAGCACGAGCTATAAATAGCGTAAAAAATATTACTGATGAGGTAATAGTAGTCGATAGCGAAAGTACTGATGATACGGTAGCAATAGCTGAAAAATTAGGAGCAAAGGTAGTAATAAAACCGTGGCTTGGTTATGTAGGACAGAAATCTTTTGCCGAAAGCCTTTGTGTAAATGATTGGGTTCTTAATATTGATGCCGATGAGGAGTTGTCTAAAGAGTTACAAGACGAAATAGAGTATATTTTTGCCTCTCATAATCAAGATCGTTATTTAGCTTATCAAATAAAGCTGTTAATAATGCATCGTAATGACCAAAAGCCACGAATGTTTGCTCCATTTAATAAATGTACTCGGTTGTATAATAAAAAATTTGCAAGCTTTGCAAATACCGTAAATAGTACTACTCATGATTCGGTAATATTTAATAAAGATGTTGATTTTGCAGGTAAAATTTATCTATTAGATGAAGCTGCTTATCATTATTCGGGTACTTCAATTGAGCAGTTGGTCACTAAAGCAAATTTTTATTCTAGCGAGCAAGCAAAAGATTTAGTTAAGCAAGGAAAAAAGCTTTCAAATTTTCGTTTAACAACTGAAATGATATGGTGGTTTTTTAAAGCGTTTTTTATCAGACGCTATTTTGTATTTGGTTTTGACGGTTTTGTAGATTCAATAATTTTTGCTTTTGCAAGATTTCTAAGGCTTACGAAGTTAAGAGAGTCATCGCTTAAATCAAAACACGTCATTGCAAGCGACTATAAGGAGTGTGGCAATCTCATGAAGTAATATAAAATTCCTGAGATTGCCACGTCGATGCTATGCATCTCCTCGCAATGACGATTTAGAAAATAAAAGATAAATTATGAAAGAAAATTTTAATGTTAGTAAATTAAAAAACGGTTTGACAATTTTAACATATAATATGCCTTATGTTAATTCGGTAGCAATAAATTTAATTGCTAAAGTTGGAGCACGTTATGAGAATGCAGAAGAGGAAGGCATATCTCACTTTCTTGAGCATATGGCTTTTAAAGGTACAAAAACTAGAACGGCAAAACAGATAGCGGAAGAGTTTGACTCTATAGGCGGACATTTTAATGCCTATACCGGTCATGAGAATACGGTATATTATGCACGAGTCTTGTCTGAAAATTGTGATAAAGCACTTAATATACTTGCCGATATAATTCAAAATTCTATTTTTGCTGATGAGGAAATAGCTAAGGAATATCAGGTGATCATGCAGGAAATTGCTCATCATCAGGATAATCCAGATGACCTAGTATATGAGAAATTTTATAATAAAGTTTATAGAGAACAACCGTTGGGTAAGTCAATCTTAGGTACTGCTAAAACCCTTGCAACTTTTACGAAAGAACATTTTTTTAATTTTATAGATAAACATTATAATGCTGAAAATCTCTATTTATCAATTGCCGGTAATATTGATCATGATAAAATAGTAATTATAGCGGAACAGTTATTTTCTTCTTTGAAGCAAGGAGTAAAAAGTAGCTTTATTCCGGCAAAATATATAGGCGGAAACGGCTTTATTAATAAGGAGTTAGAGCAAACTAGTTTAGTGCTAGGGTTTGAAGGTACATCATATATTAATTTAGAAAAGCTTTACCAAACCCATCTACTTTCTATAATATTCGGTGGCGGTATGTCATCGCGTTTATTTCTAAGTATTCGTGAGAAATTAGGTTTAGCATATGCAGTAGGTAGTTATAATAGTGCTTATTTTGATAGTGGGGTGTTTACAATTTATGCATCCACTGCACATGATAAATTAGAATTATTATATAGAGAGATTAAAAACGAAATAATAAAAATGACTGAACAAGTAAGCACAGAAGAGATTCTTAGAGCTAAAACACAACTGCGTAGTAATTTACAAATGGCTCAAGAGAAAAATACCTATAAGTCAGAAGAAATAGGTAAAAATTATTCTGTTTTCGGTAAATATATTTCTCCTGAAGAGATTATGGAAATTATCATGAGCATAAAAGCTGATGATATTATTAATACGGCAAATAAAATATTTAGTGGTACTACTACGTCGGCAATTATCGGTCCGAATGATCTTCAGGGATTTTAATGATATGCTTGTGTGTATACCAGAGTCGTCATTGCAAGCGGCCGTAGGCTGCGTGGCACTCTTATGAAATAATAACAAGCTCCTGAGATTGCTTAGTCAATTACTTCGTAATTTTCTCGCAATGACGAGGAAAATGAATTTTGAGACAAATAAATGAAAAAAAAATTATATGAAGGTTCAAGTAAAATTTTATATTCTGCCGAAGAAGATTTTTTACTTATAATGGCTTTTTCCGATAAGGCTATTTTAGAAACCGGTGAGACTGTTGATATATCAGGTAAAGGAGTACTTAATAATAATATTTCTTCCTTTCTAATGGATAAACTGGAAATGATCGGTATTGAAAATCATTTCATCGAAAAAATAAATATGAGGGAGCAATTAATTCAATATGTTGAGGTTTTCCCGATACAAGTAATAATATCATCAGTAGCGTGCAGTAGATTTGTAAAAGAATTCGGAATGGATGAAGGGTATGTATTTGATAAACCTATCATTGATTTTAAGGTCCGAAGTCGTGAATTTAAATATCCGATAGTTAATGAGTATCAAATATTAAATTTCGGCTGGTTAACTAGGGATGAAATTAAAGCGGTAAAAGAGCAGGCTTTGCGTATATATGATTTTCTAAGCGGCTTATTTATTGGTGTCGGGATTCGGCTTGTTGAGTGTAAATTAGAATTTGGGCGTGTGTTTAACGGTGAAGAATCTATCATTATGTTAACTGATGAAATTAGTCCGGATAATTGTAGATTATGGCATATTAACAGTAATGAAAAATTGGGATTTGAATTGCTCGAAAAAGAACCAAATAAGGTTTTTGAATCATATCAGCTAATAGCTGATCGTTTAAAAGAAAAATAAATATATTTTTTAAGTGATATATGCTATTTTGGACTGTTTAAGGTTTTATTACAAAGTTCGATTTTTCGTCATTGCGAGGAAAATTACAAAGTAATTGACGAAGCAATCTCAGGATATTTGACGAGATTGCCACGCAGCCTACGGCTGCTCGCAATGACGATTAGGTGTCTACGCAGGAACAACATTTCTGATTTTTAATAATTTTTTACAGTAAAAAAGATGAAAATACGATTTATTATAATAAGCTTTATAGCTCTAATCCTAGTAGGGTGGGGATATGCTGCCTATAAATTTGAACATCAAAGTAAAGAAAATATTATCTCTATTTTTGATAAATATGAAGAATATATAACTTATGATGCAATAAAAGTTAATAAATATGGATTTAGTGTTACTTTAAATAAAGTAATGTTAAAACCTATAGATTTTTATTTTGATGAAATAGTTATTAGACATATACCGTTTTTGAATATTACAAAAATTGATTCTTACGGAAATAATGTAAAAATTACTACCGCTCAAGATGAAAAAAATATTTTTTACTCACCTGATCATCATACAACAATTTGGTTTAGAAAATCTTTGTTTAATAGAGAACCTGATTATTGGAAATTAAGCTTGAGTGACAATAAATCAACTCTTTATAGTTCTCTAGATGCAGAAAAATTAGCAGAGAGTGATATTAGTAATTCTGTAATTACTAATACTAAGACATCGGATAACCTTAATTTGTTAATTTTGGATGGAAAAAATACTGTTTCTTTTATTTCTGAAAATTACAGAAGAAATTTATATGATAAAATTTTTGAATTTTTGAGAGATCAAATAGCTAATGACTCTGATACTGCTTTCTTTGAGTATGGTTTGACAAAGTTAGATATATTGAATTTACCTATTTCTTACAATTCCAAATTAAAACTAAAATATAGTGATGAGTTAGTAGCTCTTGGGAAATTATTAATTCAAAATTTTTCTCTAGATCAAAAGCAAGATGAGAATATGCATGCTGTTATTTTTATGCAGATGTTAGGAGAATTAGTAAAAGGTAAGCCGTTTTTATTTGCTTGTGATATTGAAAGAAAAGGAAAAGTAGAAAGTAATTTATATAAATTAAATATAGGAAAAGATAAAATTTTTGATTTTGCTTTAAATATTAAATCTACTATAGAACCTTCTGAAACATACCAAAAAACGGCAGCTGAAGCTTTAGGAAGCTACTTTAGTAATGGTTTAAACAAAAGAGCTGAGTTAGATAAAATTTTTAAACTAACTAGCCCTATTACTCAAGAAGATGGGGAAAGAGTAATGGGTGTTTTTGCAAAAATAAATAATTCCGAATTTAATTTAAAAGGTGAGTTTGATCCTGAAGCAAAAAAATTATCCGGTAAAACTAATCTTGTAATGGATGATTTTAATTTTGCTATTGATATTGATATGCCTACTATAGATAATCCTCTGAATCTAGAAAGCGTAATAAAATTATCGGATCCGAGTGCGGTTATAAATAATTTTGTGCATTATACTAATAATGCTATTGTACCGGTGCTTAATAAAATAGAAGATTCTAAGGAATTTGCTTTAAATCTAGGAAAACAATCTTCAGTAATAAAGCAATATGGCTTTAGGGCAATAGAAGTTTTTAGTAAAAATTCTGAATTAAAAGACGGTGAATCTTTAGTAGTTGATGTAAAAAGTAAAGACGCCGGACTAACCTTTAACGATAAAGCTATTGATCAGATCCTTAGTGATGCAAGAGTATTAGAATTTATGAATGCCATGGCTATGATAGATCAAGAAAGAAAGTAGTCTAAGTGTCATTCCTGCAAAAGCAGGAATGACATAAGAGCTACGAGATAAGGTCTACAAGTAAAAAATTTGAAGAAAAAATAAGTTATAAAAGAATGATTAATATTTCCTTTCCCGATGGGAGTATAAAACAATTTGCAAAAAACATTACCGCCTATGAAGTAGCAAATGCAATTTCAATGTCACTTGCTAAAGCAGCAATGGTTGCTGAAATAAACGGTGAGCTTCAAGACTTAAGTATCGTAATTGAAAATGATTGCAAGCTTCGTATTTTAACCGCGAAAGATCCTGAATGTCTCGAGATAATAAGGCACGATGCGGCACATTTAACAGCAGAAGCAGTAAAGGAACTATTCCCTGAAACTCAGGTAACGATTGGTCCTGCAATTGAAAACGGTTATTATTACGATTTTGCTCGTGATAAACCTTTTACCACTGATGATTTAGCCGTTATAGAAGCTAAAATGCAAGAACTTTCACAAAAGAATGAGAAAGTAACAAGAGAGCTATGGGATAGGGATAAAGCCGTAGAGTTTTTTAAATCGATAGGAGAGCATTATAAAGCCGAAATTATTGCTTCAATTCCGGCAGGTGAGCCAATTACTTTATACAGGCAAGGTAATTTTATTGATCTATGCCGAGGTCCGCATGCTCCTTCTACAGGGGTTGTTAAGCATTTTAAGTTGATGAAAGTTGCAGGAGCGTATTGGCGAGGTGATAGTCGTAATGAGATGTTGCAGCGTATATACGGCACTGCTTGGGCCACGAAGGAGCAGCTAGATAGTTACCTCTTGATGCTTGAAGAAGCTGAAAAGCGTGATCATAGAAAGCTTGGGCGTGAGCTTGATTTATTCCACTTCCAAGAAGAAGCTCAAGGAATGGTATTTTGGCATGATAAAGGCTGGAGTATATATAATACCATTGAGCAGTATATTAGGAAAAAGATTCGTAAAAACGGTTATACCGAAGTTAAGACTCCTGTTTTGGTTGATAAAAGCCTTTGGGAGGCTTCAGGACATTGGGAAAAGTTTCGTGATGATATGTTTGCGTTAGAAACAGACGATAGGACATTAGCTTTGAAGCCGATGAACTGCCCTTGCCACGTGCAGATTTTCAAACAAGGTATCAAGAGTTATCGTGATTTACCTCTTCGTATGTCGGAGTTTGGTTTGTGCCATCGTAATGAGGCGTCCGGTGCGTTGCACGGTTTAATGAGGGTGCGGAGTTTAGTGCAAGACGATGCACATATATTTTGTGCTGCGGAACAAATTACCGATGAAACGGTTAGTTTTTGTAAATTACTGACTGAAGTTTATAAGGATTTCGGTTTTACTGATATAAAGGTAAAATTCTCTGATCGTCCTGAAATCAGAGCAGGGAGCGATGAAGTTTGGGATAAGGCTGAGAATGCTTTAAAAGAAGCAGTAGAACAAGCAGGGTTTACTTATACACTAAATCCGGGCGAGGGGGCATTTTACGGTCCGAAGCTTGAGTTTGTATTAACCGATGCGATAGGGCGGCAATGGCAATGCGGTACGCTTCAGATGGATTTTGTTTTGCCGGAGCGGTTAGACGCTAGCTATGTTGCAGCAAGCGGAGAGAAAAAAAGACCCGTAATGCTACATAGAGCGATCCTTGGCTCACTTGAGCGTTTTATTGGTATATTGATCGAAGAATATGCAGGTAGGTTTCCGCTTTGGCTTGCACCAGTGCAGGTTGCTATTGCAACTATTACCAGCGATTTGAACTATTACGCTTTGGAAGTGCAGAAAGCTTTAATTGATAACGGGGTAAGAACGGATTTTAATATCTCACCTGATAAAATTAACTATAAGATTCGTGAGTTTTCTAATCAAAAAATACCGATGATTGCAGTAATCGGTAAACAGGAGCAAGAAAATAAACAAGTAGCGATTAGAAGGCTCGGAACTACTGACCAAGAAGTATTATCGGTTGAGCAGTTAATAGCTGTGGTTAAAGGAGAGAATGAGAAATATTTGTAGATTTTAAATCTCAAGGATGATATAAGATAATAATACGTATCATAGGGATATGATATCTCAATTAGGAAAAAATCCTAAAGAGATTATGTGAGAACTATTATTAATATAGCTGATTCGCAAATTAAAATTCTAGATAAACTATCCAAGAAAAAAATATCAAGAGATAAAATTATTGGGCAAGCTTTAACTAGTTACGTTGCTAGTAATGATCACAATAATAAGGCATTTGAAAACGCTTTTGGACTCTGGAAAGATAAAAATCTAGATAGTTTAGAATATCAGGCTAAATTACGTAATGAGTGGAACGAATGAAAGCTACCTTTGATACTAATGTATTAATAGATTATCTACAATAATGTCATTCCGTTGATCGCACATGGGTGACCACTTAAGGATCGATGTCATTCCCGCGAAGGCGGGAATCCAGGGTAAAGCGAGATAAATCGAGCTTTCCAAAAAAATCTTTTAGACCAAGATTTTTTTATAAATTTTACTTTTCAAATAAAGCTTTAAGGTACTGGATTCCTGCTTTTGCGGGAATGACATAAGAGTCATGCAACAAGGGCACGCAGGTATGATATGAAACGGGCCATGTAATAAGGCCGCTTTTATCTAAGAATAACATACATTTTTCAACTTATGAAAATCAAAACTTATCCTGTTTCTTTTTTATGGTCTGTTATAAAGCCGTATAAATATTGGTATTTTGTTATGATGCTTGGGCCTATTGCAAGCGGCTTTCATCCTATTATATATAATTATGCCGTAAGGCTTTTGCTTGATTTATTTACCCAAAATGAAAAGATTATATTTGCTCAAAGTTATAAACCGATAATATGGTTTGTAGCAGCACAAGCTATACTTGATGGTACTTGGCGTGCTCATAACTTTGCACAACTTAAAACAATGCCTCATATCTTTCAAGGCATGATGAATAAAATATGTAATCACTGTTTTAATTTGCCGTATACTTATTTTCAAAATAACCTTTCCGGTTCTATCGTCGGAAGAGTACGGGGCATAGGTGATAATTATTATAAAATGCACCAAGCAATCGAGTATCAATTAAGCAAACCGTTATTAATTACCTTGCTTTTCGGTATTGCACTGGGTCTTACTAATATTAAAGTATTTGTTGTCATTAGTACCTTTATGGCTATTGACTTACCGCTTGCTTTACAGTTTTTTACTAAACTTGCTAAAATGGAACAAGATAAGCAAGATTCTTGGTATAGTAGCTGATTGTATTACAAACATCTTTAATATTTTTTCATTTGCAGCAAAGCAGCGAGAATTAAATAAAGTAAATGATTATTACCATAATGTACATAACCCTCTAGCAATAAAATATTACAAATATGATTTAATTATTTGTATAATACTCAGTTTAGTATATTGGGTATATTTAACAGGTGTATTTGTGTATGTAATTCATTTACGTAATCTTGGTGAAATTAGTATCGGCGATATTGCTTTTATTATGTCCCTTACTTTTTTAGTTACTGAAAATTCGTGGCATGCCACTATGGAACTTAAAGACTTTTTAGAAGATATAGCAGCATTTCGCTCCGCCTTTACAATCATGCAAATCTCACAAGATACTATAGATAAAGAAAATGCTGCTGAATTAAAAATCTTCAAAGGAGAGATTATATTTAAGGATATATAGTTTGCTTATAAAAAGGGGAGTAGTGTATTCCAGTCTCTTAATTTGCATATTAAAGCCGGTGAGAAAGTGGGTATTGTCGGGCATTTAGGTAGCGGTAAATCCACTTTAATTGCATTATTATTGAAAAATTTTAAAGCCGGAATTGGCGATATTATAATCGATAACCAAAGTCTTTACGATACTTCCTCTGACAGCCTGTGGGAGCAGATATCATTAATTCCTCAAGATATTATGCTTTTTCATCGCTCAGTAGGTAAGAATATCGGATATGCAAAAGAGAATGCTTTGCCTTGGGAAATAGAAAATGCCGCCAAAGCTGCAAATATCCATGAATTTATCGAAAGTTTACCGGAAAAATATAACACCATTGTCGGTGAGAGAGGAGTAAAGCTAAGTGGCGGACAGAGACAACGTATAGCAATTGCCCGTGCTATTTTTAAAAACGCTCCGATTTTGGTTTTAGATGAAGCAACTTCAAGTCTTGATAGCCATACAGAGCAAGAAGTACAAAAATCTATTAATACCATGCTTGATATTGAGAATGTAACGATAATTGCTATAGCCTACAGATTATCTACTATCAAGCATATGGATAGAATTATTGTTATGGATAAAGGCAAGATCGTAGAAGACGGCACTTTTAAGGTACTCTGGGAGCATCAAGTTAACGGATTTGTTTAAACCGGCGTTATTAAGAATATGTAAGGTACCTCTAGGCAACAAAAAGCTAACTATGAAGTTCATAACCTAATAAAGGGCATTTATTACATTTATAATCAAATATTTCATGAAATGTTGTTTTGAATTGCCACTCTTTTTTACAAGATGGACAATTTGAATAATTAGAATGTGCATAGGAATTTCCTGATATCGGTTCTGCTATAGGATAAAAAACTTTCTTTTTTAAACATTTTTGTATTCGCTTACTAATTTTTCTTCCTTTTATAGAAATATCACTATCTAATTCTGCTAATTGTTTTTCCATTAAAGGTTCTAATGTTTATAGCTTAAAAGCCATAAGCTGTAAGCTGCCGCATAATCATTTTGCCAAGAAGTAATTGTTCCTCCGAGATATTGGTCTTTATCATTTATTATATATAAAGGTAGATATCTTCCCTCATCTATACGTGATACAAGCTGCTCTTCATAAGCTTTTGACCATGAAATAGGATATAAATAGAGAAATTTTGCATTTTCAATATTTTTTTCGATATCAATAGGTGTTTCACTAACATAGTCTGCTGTTATTTTATAACTAATTATTACGCCCAATTGCTCTAATTCATCTTTATCTTTCAATGCATGATAGCTTAAATGTGAAGCATGCAAAGCATCTTTATTAGGAATTACTGCATAAAAAACCAATTTATTTTTTGTAGGACTAAAAAATTCTTCATTATTTAATATATTACCGTTTTGGTATAAAGAACCGATAAAACTACAAAGTAAATGCTAAGCCTTTCCGTAATCCTTTAATAAGAATTGCTTACTTTTATTAAACGATATAGTAACAAGATATATATTAGACATAGTTTAAATAAAATTTACCTATTTAGCTAAGAATGCTGCCTTTTATAATCTAACTTAATTGGAGTTTATTCCTAAAAAAGCTTACTATTTAGGAATAAACTCCTAAATAGTTATATTAGTATATAAGTAAAGGATAAAAAACATAATTGATTTTAAACATGCTTTAAAGAAAAGTATAAAATACTACTTTTCAAAGAAAAGAGTTATACCCCTAAGGCTTTTTTTCCTTTAGATTGTTCTTGTTCAACTGCTTGAGTATGAGACTTAACTTGAGGGATTGCAAGATCGACTACATGTTCATATCTAACGCCATTTTCAAATAAAACTTGACCGCATTTATTCACTTGAATAACATCTTCTTTAGAGAATTTATTTAAAATAACTTCCGTGATGTTATAAAGGAATTTCCAAGATAGTTCTATTCTTTCTTGTAATGTCAGCTTGTTATTTTCTGGTTTTTGACTATTAAGGGCAACATTTGGCGAATCATCAATATTACCTCCTTCAGTAGGTAATATATTTTTTTTACGTGCTGCTATTTTCTTATACATTAAAAATATTAATAATAATGCTAAGCAACCTATGGCAATTAAAATATGAGTATTAGAATTAGACACTATTTTGCCCTTCCTTGTTGTTGAGTTAAGTTGTGTGTTTTAGAAAGTATAGTAACCACTGCTTTACCTATATTAACTAAGTTAGCTATATCAGGAGTTAGCTTTGCAATTGCTAAGACCGGAGGCGGTAATAAGTTAGTTTTTATTGTTAGACTTATAACATTTCCGAGTTCTTGACTTTCTGGTATTACTCCTACTATTTTTTTTATGTCGCTTGCAATTTCCGTAGCTTTTTCTGCTGCTTTACATAAGGATTCGATCTTTTCGTCACAAGAGCTTCCGGATTTAATACTTTTAATAATTCTGTTTTACTTCATTTAGATTACCAGAAATAGTATTCTTTACAGAGTTTAATTTGTCAATATTTATATCTTGTGGAATTGCACTTTCAATATTACTTTTTAGTTCTGTTATTTTTTCTTCTACTTCATCTTTGCTTTTTGGTATAGCTTTAGCAGCTTTTACAACATTCTCTAGTGAAGCTTGGTTATTAGGGTTTTTATTTGCTATTTCAATAATTTTTCGAGGCGGTT
>NZ_AWXL01000006.1:0-71065 GCF_000485845.1 Rickettsia gravesii BWI-1
AATAATTTTTCGAGGCGGTTCTTTTGATATTTCTGAAATTGCGGCAACTTTTTTGGCTTTTTCATAGATGTTTTCAAGCTTCTCATGAGATTTAGCCTCTTCCCTTATTTCTTTTATATCATTATGCAATTTTGTTATTTTTGGCAATAATTTTTTCAGAGTCAATAAGATTATTTACTTTTTCAAGTATTCCGCTTGTTTGTATAAATATTCCAAGCATCGGTATTTGAGTCGATATAACCCCGACTAATATATTGTCTAATGACTCTATAATTTTTTTAGAAGCTCCAGGATAGAGTGTATCTAATTCTTGCTGAAATTTTAAAATTTGTTCTAAAACATTTAAACATTTTTCTACAATAATCCTGTCAAATAAAAAGATATCTTTTGTTTTTAACTGTTCTTGATGTGCTTTCTCAAGCGCTTCAGATAAAGTAGTTATAGATTCTTGGATTATCCTATTAAAAAGTTTTTCTATTGTCGCTACATCGATATTTTCAGTGTGAGATAATTCATTTAAAGAATTTTATAAAATATAAAATAAATGATCTTCTAAATCTTTTACATTCATTTTTCAAAGATTTTGTAAAACCTTTTAATTTTATTAAAAGTCTTTGTAGTTCTTCTTGTTGTTCTTTATTTAATCTGCTGAAACTAGAAAAATCAATTATAGACATAAAATTTATTATTTTGTTATCAATATTAATTAATCTTAAAGCTTTATAACCGTAAAATAAAATGTAAAATAGTTATCATTGCCCTTGAGATTAATTTTTGTTATATTACGTGCTAACATTGCTACAATAGATTTATATTGTTTTATTAGGATATAGGTATATTCTTGAAAGATTAAACTAATCTAACTAACATATTATCAATTATTCAAGAAATTTATGCGTAAATTAACTACATTTATTGTTACATTATTACTAACTAGTTCGGTTGTAGCAGTTGATTTGCAGGAAGCTTTAACTGAAGGATATAAGAATAATGAGGAGCTGAAAGCTGCTAGAATTAAGTTTTTAGACTCGATTGAGCAGTTTCCGCGAGCTTTTTCGGGGTTTATGCCTAGTGCCGGATTACAGATTAATAGACAAAATAATAAGACTAAATATAATAAAAAATATGCTGATAGGCTTGGTCTTACTCCAAGGGCAACAGATAGTGATCAAGGTGCATTAACAATTCAACAGTCTCTATTTAATGGTGGTTCTAGCGTTGCGGCTCTTAAAGCTGCTCAAGCAGGATTTAGAGCCGCACGGGGTGCATATTATGCCGGTGAACAAAAAATATTATTAAATTTAATAACTGTGTATCTTGATTGTTTTGAGAGCAAAGCGAAATATGATATTTCCGAAAGTAGAGTTCGCACTAACATACAACAAGTTAACACCGTTGAGGAAAAATTAAGACTTGGAGAAGCAACGGAAGTAGATATAGCAACCGCAAGAGCGGGGCTTGCAGCAGCAGAAACGAATAAACTAGCTGCTTATGCCGATTTTCAAGGAAAAAAAGCAAATTTTATTAGAGTATTTGGAATAGAGCCGACTAATATAACTATGCCTGAGTTACCTAAAATGTTACCTGCTTCATTAGATGAGTTAACCGGAAGAGCTGCTAAGCTCAATCCTGATATTGATTCGGCAAGGCATAATGTAACTTCGGCTAAAGCTTTAGAAATGGCAGAAAAAGGGAAATTATTGCCGCAAGTAAGTGTGCAACTGCAATCCGGTAGAACATACTACAATCCACAAGATGGTATAAATGCTATAAATAATAGAAGCTATACTACTACTCTTTCGGTAAATATCCCTATTTATCCTGAGGGAGGAGCTCAATATTCAAGAATCAGATCGGCTAAAAATCAAACAAGAAATAGTGCAGTTCAGCTTGATAGTGCGATAAAGCAGACCCAAGCAGGGGTTGTAAGCGTGTGGGAGGGATTTGAAACAGCAAAATCTCGTATTGTTGCCGCTAATCAAGGAGTGGATGCTGCTCAAATATCATATGACGGTACTGTGCAAGAGGAAATAGTCGGATCTAAAACAATATTAGATGTTTTAACTGCCGAAGAAAAATTATACGAAGCAAAAATAACTCGTGTGGATGCGTATAAATCTTCAGTACTTGCGGCATATCAAATGAAATTGTTAATCGGCGAGCTAACGGCTCAAAGTTTAAAACTTAAAGTAAAATATTTTAGTCCTGAAGAAGAGTTTAAGACTATTAAAAAGAAAATGTTTATAGGTTTCTAACGTGAGTAAGGAAAATAAAAAGAACCAAGATATGTCGATAGAAGACATATTAAAATCGATTAAAGGAGTAATAAACGAGCGTAAAAATCCTATTCATGAAAATGATAGCGAAGATGAAGATGTATTAGAGCTAACGGAAATAGTAAATCAAGATGAAGAAGAAAAGTTAATATCAACTAAATCTGCTGAAGAGGTAGGTGATATTTTTAAAAATTTTACCGATACTATTAAAGATAAAAAGCTGGATAATAATATCTCATCTAAAAATGCACTTGAAGAATTAGTCGTTGAGATGTTAAAACCAGAACTTAAAGCTTGGCTTGATAAAAATCTACCTGTACTTGTTAAAGAGTTAGTAGAGATTGAGATAAAGAAATTGGTGCAGAATAGTAAGAGGTAGGGGAGTGAATGTCATTGCTAGCTAAAAGTGGGGGGAGGTGTATGGCTCGTTGATGTCATTCCCGCGGAAGCGGGAATGACATCAAACAACCTTCTGCTATCAAATAAATTATTTAATAAGGAATTATATGTTAAATAAATTATGTAAGATATTATTTTTTATAAATCTGTTATTAGTGACAGTTCAAAGTTATGCTTCACCTCCGCCCTTACCGCCATTATTACCGGCTGCCGAAGTAGATACTAAAGATAAGGATGTTCGCTCTAGTGCCGATATTTCTTTTTTTAATAAATTTAAGCAATTTTTTAGTAAACCAAAAAAGAAAGATATACCTCCTAAACAAGCAAATGAACAAACTAAAGCAGCCCATCAAGAAGAACCAAAGTTAGCTTCCCAAGAGCCTAATGATCATGAACAAGCTGAGCCGTTTATAGATGTCGGTAATACAGCATTGCCTAGTGTTGCAAGTGATAACGTTCATACAAATCCCAGTCATGAAAGTAGTGTAAATTTAGCTTCTCATGACATTCAGGAATCTAATGAAGCTGAGGCATCTGAACCTTTTATAGATATTGGTAGTGCAACGTTACCTAGTGTTACAAGTAATGAAATGCATAAAGAACAAGTTGCTTCTAATGAGCATAATGATACAAATTTAGCTTCTAATATTATAACTCCTAACGTACCGAGACCGATAGTATCTATGCCTCCGGCTCAAGCAGGAAGTTATGTAGTGCCTCCGCAGCGACCGGTGCAAATATATAAACCAACCAATTTGCCGCCTGTGCATAAGCCTATTTCGCTTAATCCCCCTCCTGATGCTAATAAAGAGGAAGAAAGCGTAGCACCGCCCTCTATACCTAATATGCCTGCTGTTTCTTCGCCTGTGGTTAGCCCGCCGGTAACCCAAGATACTATATCAAGTACTATGCCGACAACAGTACCTCCTGCAGGAACTCCGGCAGTACCTAGTAATGTACCTACACCTCCGGTAATGCCTACAAATCAACCTTCTACACAGCCTATAACACCGACTAGCCCAAATACACCCGTTACTACTCCGTCTAAAGTAGTTCCTACAACCGATTCTTCGGCGGAACTTAATAACTCGCAAGAGACATTTGTGGCTGTTTCAGATATCCCAAAAAAACAAGATTGGAATACGCCGCTTATACCCGTTGTTGTAGTGAAGCCGAATCAACCTCAGCCTTTAGAGAAGCAAATTAATAATAATCAAACTACAAATAATCAAGAGAAATCATCTCCGGTAAGCTCTCCAAATGTCACGATTCAAAAACAAGATAATAACGTAAATAATGAAACATCGGAGTTGGTAACAAAATTTGTTAAAGATGAAACACAGATGTTACTTTTACCTGATGATGATATAGTGCTTGGTAAACTAACAGAGCAGGCGACTTTAGAGCAGATGGATATGTATGCATATATAGAGTTGTTCCAAAAGAAAGAAGAATGGATAGCAAGTGCCGAAAGAAGAAAAGTTGTAGAGAGTTTTATTAAATATGGTAATGATATAAATAAAAAGAAAGATATTTATGCCAATCTATCTTATTGTAGTGCAGTAGAGAATGCTTTTAGAGCAGTGGATAGAAACAATCTTTTTGGGTTGCGTGCGTTACTTGATGTTTATCCTATATTGCAAGACAAAGGTAGAAGCGGTGAGACATTACTAACTGCTGCTATTTATAACGATAATTACTATTTAGCAAAATTTTTGGTCATACGAGGTATTAAAATTTCTACTCTAAATGATGAGTGCCAATATCCATTAGATATTGCATTAGCTCAAGGAAACGCTAACATAGCTTGTATGTTAATCAAAGCTAAGGGATATAATTGATAAGATTATTTTTATCGTCATTGCGAGCGACTGTAAGGAGCGTGGCAATCTCATGAAATAGTATAAAATCCTGAGATTGCTTCGTCAAAACTTACAGTTTTGCCTCACAATGACGTAGAATTTTCAAACAATTTCTTTAAAGCTTAATTGCTTTTCTATGTTAAATAGTTTAATTTAGGAGAGAAAATAATTAATTAAATCTCTAATATATGAGCGATTTATTCAGCTTTAACAAAGAAAAGAAAAATAAGCTAGTCGATAATAACTATAGTGCAAAAGATATTGAAGTATTAGAGAGGCTTGAGCCTGTTCGTAAAAGACCGGGGATGTATATAGGGGGTACTGATTCAAATGCTATGCATCATTTAGTATCTGAGGTGCTGGATAATGCTATGGATGAAGCAGTCGCCGGCTTTGCAAGTATCATCACGATAAAAATGCATCATGATCATAGTATTACTATATTTGATAACGGTCGCGGTATCCCTATTGATAATCATCCTAAATTTCCTGACAAATCAGCTTTAGAAGTAATTTTAACTACTCTTCATTCAGGAGGTAAATTCTCAAATAATGTTTATCATACTGCAGGCGGATTGCATGGTGTTGGAATATCGGTAGTAAATGCTTTATCTAAACATTTAGAAATAAAGGTTTATAAACAAGGTAAATTATATAGCCAAAGTTATTCTAAAGGAGAAAAATTAACTGATTTAATATGTGAAGAAGCATCTAAAAGGCTAAGAGGTACATCAATAAATTTCACTCCCGATCCGGAAATTTTTAGTGAAAAATTACATTTTAATCCTAAAAAGATTTATGAGCTTGCAAGGTCAAAAGCTTATTTATATCGCGGTGTTACTATAGAATGGGCATGCGAAGTAGAAGTACCGTCAGATATACCTAAAAAGGCATTAATAAGTTTCCCGAACGGTTTAAAAGATTATTTAAATTCAAAAATAACTTTAGATAATTTAGTTATTCCGGGAATTTTTGCAGGTAATATAGAGTCTACGCTGGACAGGATAAAACTTGAATGGGCGATTTGTTGGCAAAATAACGATAGCTCGGCATTTATTCAATCATATTGTAATACTGTTCCGACTCCTCAAGGAGGAACACATGAGCAAGGACTTAAGTCGGCTATTTTACGTGGGCTTAAAGCATATGGTGAAATGATAGGGAATAAAAAAGCTGCTAACCTAACTATTGAGGATATTTTAGAAACCGCAAGTGTCGTACTTTCTATTTTTATAGCTGAGCCGTCTTTTCAAGGACAAACTAAGGAAAAATTAGTATCAAACGGTGTAAGTAAATTGGTCGAGAATATAATAAAAGATCATTTTGACCATTTTCTTAGTAGCGATAAAGCTTTAGCTACTAATTTACTTGAGCATGTAATTAGCATTGCTGAGTTTAGAATCAGTAAGAAAAACGAAAAAAATATTGCCCGTAAAAATGCTACTCAAAAATTACGTTTACCCGGTAAACTTGCCGATTGCACACGCACTTCACCTGAAGGGACGGAATTATTTATTGTAGAAGGTGATTCGGCAGGAGGCTCTGCAAAACAAGCACGTAATAGAGAAACGCAAGCAGTATTACCGCTATGGGGTAAAGTTCTAAATGTTGCAAGTTCTACTCTTGAGAAAATCGTTAATAATCAAGCAATACAAGATTTAGAAATAGCTCTTGCCTGTGGTAGTTTAAAGAATTATAAAAAAGAAAATCTGCGTTACGAAAAAATAATTATTATGACTGATGCAGATGTTGACGGTGCGCATATAGCTTCGCTATTAATGACTTTCTTTTTTTTACGAATGCCGAAATTGGTAGAAGAGGGGCATTTATATCTAGCTAAGCCTCCGCTTTATCGTTTAACGCAGTCTAATAAAACTTATTATGCAGGTGATGAAGAGGAAAAAGCTAAGTTAACGGATAAATTATTAAAAGCTAGTAAAGCTAAAATTGAAGTAGGTAGGTTTAAAGGTCTCGGTGAAATGATGCCTGCACAATTAAAGGAAACTACTATGCATCCGGAAAAAAGATCGCTTTTAAAGGTAACTTTGGAAGATTTTCAAAATGTCGATAAAATAGTAGATGATTTAATGGGTAAAAAGCCGGAAAAAAGATTTCAATTTATTTATGAACAGGCTTTAGTTAAAATGGATAAAATTATTAGTGAGCTGGATATTTAATCGTTATTGCGAGGAGCCGTAGGCGACGCGGCAATCTCGTCAAATATCCTGAGATTGTTTCGTCAAATTACTTCGTAATTTTCCTCGCAATGACGCTTTGCTTAAAAAACACACATATTTGGAGTATTATGTTATTACGTTTAATTATAGCACTATTTTTTATTATAAATTCTATTTGTGCATTTGCAGAAGGAGAAAAAGAAACTGAAAATAAAATATCAAATCAGGAAGCTTATAAGCAATTTCAAGACGTATTTGAACGTATCGAAAAGGCTTATGTACAGGTACCCGATAGGCAAAAAATGATAGATGAAGCAATTAACGGTATGTTAAACTCACTTGATCCTCATTCAAGCTATTATACCGATGAGGATTTAGAAGATATTTTTACTTTTACAAAAGGTGAATTCGGTGGAATCGGTGTTGAAATAATGTATGATAGCGGAGCAATTAAGATAATATCGCCTATTGACGATTTGCCGGCTTTCAAAGCAGGGCTTAAAGGTGGGGATTATATAGTAGGCGTGAATGACGAGTTAGTCTCTACGCTTGGTCCTAATAAAGCTATAAAAGAGATGCGTGGTACGCCTGGTACTAAGGTTAAATTGTTGATAATTAAGGCAGAAGAGGCAAAACCGCAAGAGCTAGAGCTTACTCGCGAAATAGTAAAAATCAAGCCGATAAAAGCACATTTAGAAAAAAATAATATTGCATATATACGTATAATTACTTTTAATGAGTCAACAATTTCTGAGCTGAAGGCAGCAGTAAAGAAGTTAAAAACTGAGAGTAAAGATGACCTTAAAGGTATAATTCTAGATTTACGTAATAATGCCGGAGGTATACTCGATCAAGCTATTGCCGTTAGTGATTATTTTATTGATTCCGGTGTAATTGTAACAACAAAAGGTAGAACTACATCAAGTAATAGCGAAGCTAAAGCAAATGAGTTTTCGTTAAAAGCTCCCAAAGTACCTATGATAGTTTTAATAAACGGTAATTCTGCCTCTGCCTCGGAAATAGTTGCCGGAGCTTTGCAAGATCATAAAAGAGCAATAATACTTGGCACTAAGTCTTTCGGTAAAGGATCAGTTCAGGCTTTAACGCAAATCAATTCTAGGGCTGCCGTAAAACTGACTATATCTAAATATTACACCCCAAGCGGTCGTTCTATTCAAGCAGAAGGAATAGAGCCTGATATTTTAATTGAGCCGGCGAAAGTTGAGTATCCAGAAGTGAAAAAAATAGATAAGCGTTTTTCTGAGAGTTCTTTAAAAAATTATTTGAAGAATGATAATGAAAAAAACAAAGATAATTCATCTAAAAACAAAGATAGCAAAAAAGAAACAAAAGCCAAAAATAATAAACAAGAAGAGAATGAATTATCGGAATTATACAAAAAAGATTATCAATTTGCTCGTGCTTATGATGTAATGACAGGGTTGATTGTTAATAAGAAGCTGGAAACAAAAGAGAGAGTTAAACAAGAAGATAAGTAGAGAGGATAATATCATTCTCGGTTTTGCTGCATGGATAGATTCTTCGTCATAAGCTACGGAAAAACTGTAAGTTTTGTACGTACGCAATCTCAGGAACCCTGGTTTATGAGATTGCCACGCTCCTTTTAGCCACTTGCAATGACGATTTGGTATGCAAGCAAGCCTTCTGCAGGGATGACATCAGTTGAGTTAAAAATAACTACTAGGTCTTATAATGAACTATAATAAGTATATAGTAAGATTGTCATTCATTATATTGTTTCTTAATATTGTCATAAATATGATGTTTTATCGTTATTTTATGATAAAAGAAATGATAGTAAAACAAGTGGCTTTGGAACATACTCAAATTGTAGAACTTTACACTGATAATATTTGGAATACTCATCAGAACGTAATCAGTAAATTACATAAATTCGATTATTTAAAACTATTACAAGATCAAGATTTTATTAATTTTGCAAAGATTACTGCTCAATGGTTCACCAATCTTAATATTAATATTTCTCTCTACGATCTCAAAGGTAATAAATTCATCACTAGTAATATGTTACATATGTATAGTGTAGACAATTATAAAGATGATAGTTTGGTTGAGATAGTTACCGCAAAAATCGATAAATTTTTTTTAAAATCCTTTACTTCAAAAGCTCCGCTTCGAGATGCTTTTGAAGGTATTACAAGTCATATATTATTACCAAGGGTAGTAATAGAAAATGAAAGTGATTTAACAGTGGAAGAGGCTTCTTTTGTTACTAGCTATATCCCTATTATAAATAATAATTTAGATTTTCCCGTAGATGCAGTATTTGAGATTAACACTAATATTACCAGCCAGTGGCAAAATATAACCTCTCTTGAGCAAAAGGTTTTTATAACTTTTATCATTATTTTTATAATATTCTGCACTATAATTATTAGTAATACTAACTATGCTAGACAAATTATTGAGGAGCAGCTTGAAACAAATAGAAATTTAAAAGCTCAAATAGTAAAAGTAGAAAAAATCAGCTCTTCAAATACAAAGTTTTTTGCTAATATTAGTCATGAATTGCGTACACCGCTTAATGCTATAATAGGCTTTTCGGAAATTCTTATGTCGGAAAGAGATGCAGAAAAAAGTAAAAATTATATTAAAGATATAAATGATGCCGGTAAGCATTTGCTTAGTATGATTAATGATATTTTAGATCTTTCTAAAGCTTCTGCCGATAAATTAAAAGTAGATAGTATAGATCTTGATTTAAATAAATTAATTAGTTCTTCGCTGATACTTGTTAAGCCTCGTGCCGATCAAGCCGAAGTGGCTTTAATTAGTAGATTACCGAAAGAGCATGTGGTTATAAAGGCTGATCCAAAAAGGCTAAAACAAGTATTCTTAAATCTTTTATCAAATGCCGTGAAATTTACAAATTCCGGAGGAAGTGTTACTATTGCACTTAAAAAAGATGAGTTAGCAAAATTAGTATATATAAAAGTTATAGATACCGGTATCGGTATTGAGGAAAAAGATATCCCAAAAACTTTATCGGTGTTCGGTCAAATTGATAGTGAGCTTAGTAGAAAATATGAAGGTACCGGTCTTGGGTTACCGCTTACTAAAAAGCTGGTTGAACTTATGAACGGTAAATTTGATTTGCAAAGTAAGATAAATGAAGGTACCACCATAACAATAACTTTTACATATGACGGTAGTATTGAAATATAAAAAATTGTGTGGAATATTAAAAAATTTTCGGTATTATAAAAAAATTATAAATTTTTAAAAAATATATGAAACTGATTGTCTTATTATTTACTTTTTTATTTTCTATGTTTTCTTTCGGAGAAAGCGAAACTATTAAAGGAAAGCCTTTAAAATATGCAGCAAATAATGATTTTGAAAATAGACTAGATGAACAGGAACAAGAAATCAGAAGGCTAATCGGTAAAGTTGAGGTTTTACAGCATAAAATTGATATGCTAACGCAGAACTCAAATATTTTAAATCAAGAAGAAAATACTGAAGTTTTAGAAGCCGGTGATTCAAAAAAACAAGATGTTTTTGATATAGCTTTGCTTAAAGATATGCCGGATAATGCTCCTAAAAAACCTATTGCGGTTAATAAGGATATAGCTCCTGATAAGCAAGCCTACGATTTGGCTCTTGCTGCTTATAAAGATAATAAACTTACTGAAGCAAAAGATAAGTTTAAAAATTTTATCCAAAAATATCCTAACAATTCGCTAATTAGTAATGCTTATTTCTGGTATGGGGAATGCTTTTTTAAACAAAAAGACTATAACGGGGCAGCGGTTAACTATTTAAAAGGCTATAAAGAGTCACCGAAAGGGGCCAAATCTTCCGATGGATTATTGAAGTTAGCACTTTCCTTAGGCGAACTAAAAAAAACTCAGGAAGCATGTAATATGCTTGCTAAGCTTGATAAGGAATTTCCAACTAATAGAACTGCCGCATCCAAGAAAATGGCAGAAGATGCTAAGATTAAATTTGGCTGTAAAAATAAATAAAAATAATAAAATATGACTGATATTTTGGATGAAGTACTGAGTGATCAAAATGAAGAAAAAAGGTTAATTTTTTTCAAAAAGCTTTTACCTATAATAATAATCATTTCTATAATAGCTATTACTATAATGGTTGTTATTAATAATAATAAAGATAAAAGAATTAAAAATAACCAAAAAAATGGAGATATTCTTGTTAAGACTGTTGGTTTGGAAACAACAAAAGATAATGAAGAATTAGCTTTTAATATTTTAGAGAATTTAGTTACTACTAGTAATACTAAAATCAAAGAAATAGCTGCATTAGAACAAGTAGCCATAAAGATTTCAGAAAAAAAATATTCAGAAGCGAAAGACCTGCTTAATAAAATTATTGAAAATAAAGAATATTCCGAAATTTCTACTTCTTATGCACGTATTTCATGGTGTGGTCTTGTTATTGATGATCAAAATCTAGATATTCAAGATAAAGAAAAATTGACCAAATATTTAAACTATTTTGATGACGAGAAAAAACCTTTTTGGGCTACAGCAACTATTATAAAAGCTATGTGGGATATTAAGAATAATATGAAACCGCAAGCAGAAAAAAATCTAAAAAATTTATTAATTTCAAATAATGTATCTGATCTAATAAAAGATCAGGCTAAAGCATTGCTTGTAAATTTAAATAAATAATAATTCGTACTTAAGGAAAAATATGACAAAAAAAATAGCACTTCTGTTATTACCGTTTATTTTAATTTCATGTAACGGGTTTGGACCAAAAAGGGTAAAAAATATTGTTGAGTTGACTCCTAAATTAGCAATTCAGACTCATGAGCCTATATATTTAGATTCTAATGCAAATATATATGCATTTAATGCAAATATGCTTAAGAATAAACAGTATAGTTTCGCTAGAAGCAAAACGATTACCGAGCCGGTTTTTATAGGCGATATGATTTATGCATTGGATATTAGATCGAATATTTTTGCATTTTCTATAGAGAAAAATAAGATTATTTGGTCTTATAATTTAAGTAGACATAAAAAAGATAATTATATAGGCGGCGGAATTTTACACCATAACGGAAAATTATACGTAACATACGGTTCAAGGTTGTTAGTAGTGCTAGATGCAAAATCAGGTTATGAAATAATTAGAAAAGAACTTCCGGATATTATTAGAATTAAGCCTATTGTGCTCAATGATAATACTGTCTTAGTGCAAACTATCAGTAATCAAACTATTGCTTTAAATGCAGAAACTTTAAAAACCGTATGGGAACATGAAAGCCTAGCGGAAGTTTTGTCGGCTAGTTATTTTATGACGCCGATAGTACAGTATGACAATGTAATAGTAACTTATAATTCCGGGCAAATACTTGCCTTAAATATAACAAACGGTGAAGTAAAATGGAATTTTGAGTTTGCAAATCTTAATGATCGTACAGCTATACCGAATTTTGACGAATCAAGTATTTTATGTACTCCCGTTCATGATAATATGAATCTGTATATAGCAACCGGTCTTGGTAAGCTTATTAAGCTTAATGTAGCAACCGGCAGTGTGATTTGGCAGGTAAATGCCGAGGATATTCAATCAATGTCTTTAATCGGTAATAGCCTATTTGTAACAAATAATGCTAGACAAATAGCAGCATTTAATCCTGAAACAGGGAAAGTAAAGTTTGTAGCTGATTTAAATGATGAAAAAGATCCTAAGAAACTAAAATCTGCTGCTTTTTTAGTACCTTTTGTTGGAGTTGATAATAACAATAAGCGAAGTTTAAATGTTATTTCCGTTAACGGTGTTTTATATAGTTTTGATGTTGATAATAATGGATTAAACATGATACCTCATATTGTCAAAATTATAAAAAATATTCGTTATTATGGGCTAAGAGCAAATAATAATTTATATTTTTCTACCGATAGAAAAATAATATTCGGAAGTAAATAAATTATATTTAGCTTGACAGATAGCGGGTATTAATGCTATTAAATATGTTGCTTGATTCTTTAATTTTAAATTCTAATTAAAAAGATACTATTGTGAAAACTTACTCGGTAAAGCCATCGGAAATTGAAAAGAAATGGTGGGTCATAGACGCAAAAAATATTATACTAGGACGACTCGCTAGCAGAGTTGCTAATATGCTACGCGGTAAGCATAAGCCTAGCTTTACACCTCATTTAGATTGTGGTGATAATATAATCATAATAAATGCGGAGCATGTAAAATTAACAGGTAAAAAAGCGAATCCCAAAGACGGAAAAATATATTACAGATATACAGGATTTCCAGGTGGGATAAAAGACACTACTGCAGGTAAAATCTTAAGTGGTAAACACCCTGAGAGAGTTATTAAAATGGCTGTAAAAAGAATGATTACAAGAAATGCTTTAGGTGCTAAGCAAATGAGTAATTTGTATGTTTATGCAAATGGTGAGCATCCTCATATGGCACAGCAACCTACTGTTTATGATTTTGCAAGCCAAAATCCAAAAAATAAAAAGTAATAGAATATGCCCGAGTTAAAAATTAAAACAGAAAAAGTAGAAAAGCAGTTAACTAAAGAACCTTTAGTATTAAAAACTCCTAAAGAAAAAATAGATAATTTAGGCAAGTTTTATGCTACAGGTAAAAGAAAAAACGCTATAGCACGAGTATGGCTTAAAGTAGGAAAAGGAAAAATAGTTGTTAATAAAAAAACAATAGCCCAGTATTTTCCTTCTGAAACTTATGTGAAAACTATCTTACAGCCGTTTGTCTTAACAAAAACTATTGATCAGTATGATGTAATTTGTACTGTTAGAGGTGGAGGAATTTCAGGACAGAAAGGTGCTATTTTACATGGAATTTCTAAAGCTTTAGATAAATCTGCTCCGGATTTTCATGCTATTTTGCGTAAAGGCGGTCTTTTAACACGTGATTCTAGGGTAGTAGAGCGTAAGAAATACGGACAACGTAAAGCACGTAAGAAAACACAATTCTCTAAACGTTAAGATAGAGAAGTTGCTAGTCAATTGTTGCATGGATCAATTTTTTTATTGTCATCCCGCGACTTGATCGTGGGATCCAGCTTAAAATATTTAAATTATGAGTATTTTAAGTTATTTTTTTTGGGGGGGATACCGTGGTCAAGCCACGGTATGACACTAAGTACATTTGCCAAGCCATGCAACCGCTTTTATCTAGAATGACACTTCTTAACAAATTATATAAACACTTTTCCCCTGGCGGGGTAGCTCAGCTGGTTAGAGCGACGGAATCATAATCCGTGTGTCGGGGGTTCAAATCCCTCCCTCGCTACCATTCATTCGTCTTTTTGACAGTACTATAGTAAACTGATGTGAACTTTGTGCTTCGTTGTTCATCTTCTCGTCTATTATATATATAGGCTCTACCTTCGTGCCTGTCACAAAATGGGGTTGAGTTTACTATAGTACTGTTAACAGTCCCATAGTTTTTAATAAAATTTTGTATAAGATAAATATTAGACTTCTTGCATAACCTATTTTATAAAGAGGAATTTGAAGAAGGCACGGAACATAGAACCGGAGCGTAGCCAAATCTATGTAAGGATTCGAGTACCGGATCGACATACAAATTACCTTTAGAAAGAGATTATGCAAGGAGTCTATTTTATATTAGGTTCTGTGAAGATCTCTAAAAAGATTTGATTTGCACTAAAAAATATCTCAAAATAACAAATCAATTAGAAATCTTTATAAATCCTAGTATTTTGTGAAATTGATTTTAACAAGTTTAATTTTTATATTTATGAGCTTTCTTCCAATATATGCTAAATCCTTACCTAAAGGGTTCGTGTATCTGAAAGATATCGACCTTACAATTATTCAAAATATGCATTATTATTCAGATGAAAATTTTGTTGGTAAAAAGGTAGATGGTTATAAAGCACTGGAAGCAATTTTAACCATAGAAGCTGTTAAGACTCTTAAAGCAGTACAAGCTGAGATACAAAAAGATAGTTATTCACTGATTGTATATGATGCATATAGACCACAAAAAGCTGTACAACATTTTTTAAGATGGAGCAAAGATAATATTGATCAAAAAAATAAGGAAAGCTTTTACCCATATATAGATAAGTCTAAATGTTTTATATTAGGTTATATAGCTGAAAGATCTAGTCATAGTAGGGGTAGTACTGTAGGTTGGATCAATAATAAAGTTTCAGAAGGAAGTTAATAATAATCCTTGAAGTCATTAAGAGAAAGCTGAAAGACGCGCGTGTTATAATCCTATTGAGATGACAATACGGTAGACATGTATACTTCTTTTGACTTATTTGATGAAGCTTTACCTCATGACAGTAAATTAATTGATAAGCAATATTTAGCAAAACGTAATTATTTATGTTCTAAGATGCAAAAACATAATTTTAAAATTGAGTGGTGGCATTATACACTTGCAGATGAGTCTTATAAAGATCAATATTTTAACTTTGATATAGAAAAAAAACTATGACAGTATTAAGTGAGAAAAGATGCATACCATGTGAGGGTGGAGTTCCGCCACTTGAGAAAAAAGAAATTGATAAGTTATTAGTTCAATTACAAAGTGAATGGCAAGTGAATGCATTAGGGCCTCTTTATAAAAAATATAAATTTTCTAATTTTATAAAGCTATGGAATTTGCAAATAAGATAACTGAAATTGCAGAGCAGGAAGCACATCATCCCGATTTAACTATATCTTGGGGAGCATGTAGTGTGGAAATATGGACTCATAAAATCGACGGTCTTACGGAAAACGACTTTATATTGGCTGCAAAGATAGAAAGTAAAATCTAATTATTTTCAGGTTGTAATAATTAGTTACTTAAGTGAAAAGAATAATAGCAAAAATCACACAAGTATCAACAGCTAAACTATGGTTTCTTATTAAATTAATTGAATTATAACAATAATCTTAAATATTTAATAATAAGACATGTTATAATAAACATAAAGTAACGTTATGCCAAATTATCATATTAAATTGTTACCAAATATAGTTAATTTAATCGGTTATTTTTGTAGACTTATTTTATTACCAAATTTAATACCAGCTGATTCTAGTGAAAATAGTTATGACCAAAGCCTTGATAGAAATAAGGTATATTCTGTACATTTAAAACCTTTTTATAATACCTCTACATATTTTTTAGATGAGCATCCTGATCATACCTTTGTACATATTGCTGATAAAAAATATATTTTATGTGGATTGGTTAGAGAGCTCAAATTTGCGTTTGAAGATATAAATTCATGATTTTTAATGCCGGAAGCTCAAATTGATACGGTTAATTGGGAAACTGAAACAACAACAAATCACTGTCTAAGTAATTTTATTATAAACTTATTTCATATAAGAGAAGTAAAAGATTTTATTGCTAATATAACTATATCTAATCTAGCAAATGCATTTACTGCACATATAATCGGTGATAATAATTATAACCTAATAAAGAATGACAGTACATATTATATGATTGAATCTAGTTGCGATAAAGATATTAGTTTATTGTCTAGAGGAACAAATGAGTGTGCTGTATTTACTTTAGGCAATGATACAGATACTTCATTATTTAGTGCTATAAATGAATGAATTGAAGGTGATAAAGAGGTAAATAGTGCTGCTCTACAAGTACTATATTTATCTATATTACAACAGCAGTAACATTAAGTATATTAGGCATAAGATACATAGCTAATAAAATTAAGGTACATATAAATTCTGATTACCATGATGATAGTGATCAACATAATATATGTCTAGGTCAAATAGAGGATCAAGAGGCTCTAAATAAATTAAGTATAGTAAAAGAAATTGAACATAATTCAACTTCTTTTACTAATATATAAAATTTTTACTGAATTAATGATTCAAATTCTTTTACGACGGCTTGGTAAAGTTTACGTTTAAACGGTATTATAATAGATAAGAGTTCATTAAGTGATGCCCAACGCCATTGGTCAAATTCCGGATTAGAGGTATTTATATTAATATCTTCGTTATTTCCGGTAAACCTAATTAAAAACCAGCGTTGTTTTTGTCCACGAAAATTACCGTTCCACAGTTTAGGTATTAAAAAGCTTGGTACATCATAACTATACCAGCATTTGCTTTCGGCAATAATATATCCTTTATCGCTGCCTATTTCTTCTAACATCTCACGCATTGCTGCAATACTTGGTGTTTCGCCGGGAACTATCCCACCTTGCGGCATTTGCCATGCAGATATTTTTGTATCTATTCTTTTACCGACGAATATATGGTTATCGGCATTTAATATCATCATGCCGACCCCTGGTCTATATGGTAAATCAAGATGTTTTTTGGAAGAATTATTCATTATTTTTTTACTTTAAAAAATCAATTATAATTTTACTACTTTATTTTTACCCGTTGTTTTAGCTTCATACATAGCTTTGTCAGCACGTTCAATGAAAGATTTTATTGATTCTTCTTTTTTATATTTTGTAACTCCGATTGAAATAGTTGTTTTTAAAGGTTCAATTTGATCTTCAATGTGAAAATCCATATATTCTATTTTAACTCTAACTCTCTCCGCAGTTTCAATTGCTTTAGAAATATCTATATCCGTTAAGAGTATAGTAAATTCTTCACCGCCGAATCTTGCTATTAAGTCTGTTATTCTGAGAGTATTCTTCAAAATACGGGATACAATTGTTAAAACCTTATCGCCTGCTTGATGACCGTAAGTATCGTTTACATGTTTAAAATTGTCGATATCGCACATAAGTAAATATAATTTAATACTTTCTTTATTAGCTTTCTCAATCATTTGTTTGAGATGTATATCGAAATAGCGACGATTAAATAAGCCGGTTAGACCGTCTTTAGCTGCTAAATTGACACTTTGTTCAAGATCATTACGTAAATTATCTTGATATTGCTTACGTCTTAATTGTGTTCTAATTCTAGCAAGCAATTCGCTTTCCTCTATAGGATAAACGAAATAATCATTAATACCGAGTTCAATACCTTTCACAACCAAAGGCATACCATCTTCATCAATTTGTAAAATTATTACTACGCCGCTTATTTCTGCTTTACCTCTTAAAATAACACTGATCCTCAAAGGATCGTCATTTTCGAGCGTACTACTGATAATTACTAAATCGGGGGTATATTCATTTATAATATCTAATTCATCGGAATTACTTATTACCTTTACGTTTTGGGTAATCTTAAGTAACATTTGTTTTATATTTTTAGCTTGTACCACATCATCATTAATTAGTAATATTTTTTTATCTACAAAAGTGTCATGCATTTCGATATTTGTTACGCCTAATAATGCATTAGTGCTATTACGAAGCTTTAACTCATCAATTAAGCTTTTCATTCTAGATAGCGATTTAAGTCTTACAAATAGAGCAGTATCGTTAATCGGCTTTGTTAAAAGCTCATCAGCTCCTGCCTCAAGACCTTTAACTCGATCATCAATATCGGAAAGTGCAGTTACCATTACAACCGGTATATGAGTAGTTTCCGGATCGGTTTTTATCGTTTTACATACCTCAAATCCATCCATTTCCGGCATCATAACATCAAGTAGTATAATATCAATTTTTCCCTTTTTAAGAATTGCTAGTGCTTCTTTGCCGCTATTTGCAGTAAGAACAGTATAATACTCTTTTAAAAGTTTGGCTGTTAGTAACTTAATATTGGTTTCTATATCATCTACTACTAATATTGTGGTCATAAGATTAAATTCTTGTTTTTAAAGGAAATAATTTGTATATTTATACTTTAATTTTAAGTCTTAAATATATGATATATGAAAATTTCAGCAAATTCAATTAGAACAGGTAACATATTAGTTTATAATAATGATTTATGGGTTGTAAGCAAAACACCGGAACATACTCAACCCGGGAAAGGTGGAGCTTATGTACAAGTTGAGATGAAAAATTTAAAAACAGGGACAAAGCGTAACGAAAGATTCAGTTCTTCCGATTATTTAGAAAAAGCCGAACTTGAACAAAAAGATTATCAATTTTTATATTTTGAAGGTGATGATTTGGTATTAATGGATACCAAACATTTTGATCAAATAAATATTCCCAAGGAAATGTTAGAAGAAAAATTATCTTTCTTAACTGAAAATATGATTGTTAAAGTCGAATTTTATAATGACAAGCCTTTAAATATTGAGCTTCCTCCAACTGTTATACTTGAAATTAGTGAAACTGATCCGGTAATAAAAGGAGCAACCGCTACCGCTTCTTATAAACCAGCAATTTTAGAAAACGGTATTAAAGTTAAGGTCCCACAATATTTGGAAATAGGAGAAAAAATTGTTGTTAAAACTGATGATATGACATATGTCGAGCGAGCGAAGTAAGCTGTTTTATTGAACTATGGATGTCATTCCAGTGAAGGCATTGTCCGTGTGGATACTACCCCGTCATTGCGAGCAGCCGTAGGCTGCGTGGCAATCTCGTCAAATATCCTGAGATTGCTTCGTCAAAACTTACAGTTTTTTTTCGCAATGACGACTTTCAGCATCCACTCAGGCAATGCTTTTAGCTAGGCATGGTATCGAGTTTTTAAAGCCATACGACATAATTTCTAAAACTAATATCTTAAATTAAAAATATCAAATGCAACCTATAACTAATTTATTAATTAATGCCTTGCGTAAAGCTGTTAAGTTTTTGCATAGAGATTTTTTAGAACTCGAAATGCTACAAAAAAATTCTGTAAGAAATGAAGAATTTTGTAAGCGATCTTATTTAAAATTAAAAACTTTATTATGTGAAGAATTACAAAAACATACACAATATTTATTTTTTCCGGAGGATAAATTCGATTTAAATAATAATTATGAGAGTGTTTTTTTAATTAATCCTATAGATAGCCCAAATAATTTCGCCAGAAGCATACCTTTTTTTGCGATATCCGTAACTTATTTAAAAAGGAATCAAGAAGTTTTAACTCCTACTTCTACAGTAATATATTTTCCTGCTCTTAATGAAATTTATTATGCTGAAAAAGGTAAGGGAGCTTGGATAGAAAAAAATAATTTAAACTCTAATTATCAAGGATTAAGACTTAGAGTTTCCGATAATGCCGATTTAAAAAACTGTTTAGCAATTATTGAAGATGTAAATCATAATGATTTGGAGGAGATAGAGGTAGATAATATTAGATCTTTTGGTTCTCTTTGCTACGGGGCTACGCTTGTAGCGTCAGGTAAAGCAGATTTAATATGTTTATCATTATTAAATTTTACATTATATTATGCATTTGAGCTTTTTATTAAGGAAGCAGGTGGGATAATTATAGATTCTAGCGATAAATTTCTATATTCAAATCGTTATATTGCTAAAAAACTTAAAAAATATTAGACAAGAAATTATTTTAGATTTGCATTTTTATTGTTATAATAATATTAATATAATTATTAATTCATAAAGTTATGGCACATTATAAAGAGTTTGAATTTGACTGCGATTTTGGTGGACAAAGAGCTAAGTTTAAGTTTTATATAGGTACGCCTCAAGAAGGGCATCATCCGCTACAATTTCAAGCAAAATGGTTATCTGACGAAAGAGGTGGTACTATTCCTGATGATGTTATGAAAGCAATATCGCAGCTAAATGATCTTGCCAAAAAAAACGGTGTTCCACTCCCGGATTTATGCGTATATGCTCTTGGTTCTGCACAAGAAGCCCAAGCTACCCCTCAAGACGAAGATGAAGACGAGAGTGAGAACCAAGAGGATAAAACAGAGCAGGCATAGTTAAAAATAATAAGGAGATTCATAGAGATTAAAATGAAACAATATAATGATTTATTTAAAATTATTCACCGCGAAGGATATATATTTATTGCTAGCTTTGCATTAGTAAGTTTTTTATTAGCATCATTTAATGAAAAACTTGGCTGTATTGGATGTATTGCTACTGCTTGGTGTATTTATTTTTTCCGTAATCCTGATCGCTTTGTGCCTATAAGTGATGATCTGGTAATAAGTCCTGCAGATGGAATAATTCAAGAAATTAAGGAAGCATTGCCGCCCCCAGAATTAGGGCTTGGTGATGTGGAAATGATTAGAGTTAGTATTTTTCTAAATATTTTTAATGTCCATGTTAATAGAATCCCGGTAAACGGAAAAATTTTAGCACTTCATTATAATCCAGGAAAATTTTTTAATGCTTCACTCGATAAAGCTAGTATTTATAATGAGCGTCAATCAGTATTAATGGAAACTGCTCAAGGGCAGAAAATTGTTTTTGTTCAAATAGCCGGACTTATAGCAAGGCGTATAGTTTGTGATTTAGAAGAGGGTAATGAAGTTAAAACGGGTGAGCGATACGGTATAATTCGTTTCGGTAGCAGAGTAGATGTTTATCTACCGTTGAAAACAGCTTTATTAGTGAGTAAAGGGCAGACTGCTATAGGCGGTGAAACTATCATTGCTGATTTTGGACGTAAAAAGACAACAGAATTTAAGTTTGAGAGGAAGTAGCCTCATAACTTTAAAACCGTCATTGTGAACAGCTGTAGGCATGGCTTGTTTATGTCATTCCCGCGTAGGCGGGAATCCAGTGAAACGTATAAAAAACAAGTTTTTTATCTGTTTATTTTATCAAATATATAATTTTGTACCAAGTAAGATTATTTTTTTCTGAATTCCTGCTTTCGCAGGAATGAGACATTGACAGCCATGCAACCACACTGTTTTTTCCTTGCAATGACGTTATAAATACATTTTGAGTATAAAAATTGTTAAAAATTCGTAAATCTATAATAACTAAGCCTGTACCTCTAATAAAATTAATTCCCAACTTTATTACGTTGCTTGGTTTAGTAACCGGTATGAGTTCTATAAAATTTGCTTTGGATAGCAGATGGGAACTTGCGGTATATTGCATTATAGTAGCGGCAATTATTGACGGTATCGACGGTAGAATAGCAAGGATGCTAAATGCAGTTAGCCCATTTGGTGCAGAGCTTGATTCATTATGCGATTTTGCTAATTTCGGTATAGCTCCTGCCTATCTGATATATTTATGGTCTTTTCAACAATATGAGTATAAGGTATTTTCATCAGCGGTAATGTTATTATTTATAGTGTGTATGGCACTACGTTTAGCTCGCTTTAACGTTGGTATTTATCAACCGAAACAAGATAAAAAAACTGACTATTTTTTTACCGGTGTACCTGCCCCATGTGGTGCTTTACTTGCTTTAACGCCTGTAATGATAGATTTTGAAATCGGTACGTTATTAAATATCAATACCCGTACTCACACTATAACAATTAATATATATTTGGCTATTATAGCTTTTCTACTTGCTAGTAGGCTTCCTACAATCTCAACAAAAAATTTGAGTATTAAACCTGAATATTTATCGTTTGCAATGATTTTAGTTGCTATTGTTATTATAAATCTTATCATATATCCATGGTATTCACTGCCGTTAATTGCAGTTATATATATTCTTTCTATACCAATTTGTTATTTTTTTAAACATAGAGGGTATTGGTAAAGTTAATTATGCCGAGTGTATTACAACAAGCTATCGACAAATATAAACATCATCCATTTACTAAATATGTAATTATTATAGCCTTAATCATATTTATTTATTTGGGATATAGAATTTATGTTTGGGCAAATACACAATCCACGGATAATGCTTACATAGATGCAGATATTTCAAATGTTAGTGCTGAAGTTAGCGGTGTTTTAACAAAGTTATTTGTTACCGATAATACTAAAGTTAATAAAGGCGATCTGATAGGTGAAATTGACGATAGAGATTATAAGGCAAAGCTTGCAGCACTTGAAGCATCTATTGAAGCTTGCATAAAAAATATAGAAATTATAGAGCAAAAAATCTCAATAGGGCAGATTAGCCTAGAGCAAGCAGCTGAAAAATTAAAGCTTAATAAAATAAGCTTGGATATTGTTGCAACAGATTTTATGAGAGTGCAGGAATTAAATAAGGCAAAATTTGCTAGCTCTAAAACGTTAGATGATTCTAAAAACGCATATCAAAAAGCTAAAACGGATTATAAACAAGCACAGTTAGATTTAGATATATCTAAGCAACATTTACAGCTTCTTGAGCTTGAAAAAGCAGCAGAACAGGAAAAACTTAAAGAGCTAACAGAAAATAAAAAAGTAACCTTAAGGAGCTTACAAAATACTAAACTTATTGCTATGGTACCCGGTGTATTCGGTAATAGTAGTTTAGAAGTCGGAAATTACATAGTACCGGGTAGGGCGTTGTTTTCTATAGTTCAAGATAATACTATGTATATTCAGGCTAATTTTAAAGAAACACAAATTCAGAAATTTAAGTCCGGCATGAAAGTCAAAATTGAATTTGATGCTTTGCCTAAAAAGGTAATTTACGGGAAGATTCGTAATATTGCTCCTGCTACCGGCTCTAAATTTAGCTTAATCCCACCAGATCATGCTACCGGTAATTTTACTAAAAGCGTACAACGTGTACCTGTTTTAATAGATTTTGAATCCCCAAATGCTAATCTAGTGCCCGGCATGTCAGCAATCGTATCCATTAGAACGGATCAAAGTACGTAATTTTTGTTAAAAAATAGCAATAATTATTCTATTAAAAGTACATATTCTAGTATTATTTACTGATTACTTAAAAAGCTATATAATATGAGTAATACCAAAAGTAATAATTAATATGCAAAGATATTTAGATCCCACTAATGATAGTGTATTTAAAAAAATCTTTCGTGATTTAGAGAAGTTCAAGGAATTTATCAATGCAGTTCTTGAACTACCTGAGGGGCTTAGAATTAAAGCAATAGAATTTATACCTGTAGAGCAAGTACCTATGCTCGATAAAGGGAACAAAAAGCATATTTGATTTAAAGGTTAAAGATGAAGCCGGTAGCTGGTATATAATCGAGATGCAAAAAAGAAATGAAAGCGATTACTTAAAAAGAGTGCAATATTATTCTGCTCACTCTTACGTACAGCAACTTACACAAGGAATAAAGCATAAAGATTTATTACCGGTAATAGTTATTTTACTTATTAAGACTAAAATGTTTGATGATGAAGTACCTTGTATAAGTCTTCATAAAATGCTTGAAACTAAAACAAATAAGCAATATTTATTTGATTTTTCCTATTATTTAAGTGTGCAGAAACAGAAAACAGCCCACCTGCAAATATAAAGAGCGAGAAAGTATTAGATGCATACAATATAATAGAAATGCATAACCTCGAAGAATATGATGCCTACTATATAAGAGCGAAATTAATGGAAGATGCCGAGGAAATAGCTTTAGAAGAAAAGTGTGAAAAAGGGAAAGCTGAAAGAAGCATAGAAATAGCAAAGAACTTGTTACTTAAAGATATAGATGTCAATATAATAGCAGATTCAACAGGGCTAACTATAGAAGAAATAGAAGAGCTAAAAGCAAAAATAGAAAATTCTGAAACTAGTTGATTAATTATTTGCTCTTTAACTCTGCTAATTCTTTCTTAAGTTTTATTACTAAAGTTTGTAATTTTTCAAATTCTTCGCGAGTGACATAATTACCTTTAAGTATTTTATCCTCAATTATGCCACAGCTTTTATCCGTTATACTATTTAAGGCTTTTTGTGCTACGCTGCTAGCTCCAACGGCTACTTTTAAAATATTATTTGTTTTCATAGTACCTCTATCGATAAAGCATGCAAGCCGCTATTAAATTCATCGGCAAGTAAGTTATTAATAGTGCGATGATTGGCAATTAGGCTTTTTCCCTGTAATGTTTCTGCAGAAATTCTTATTTTTATATGGCTGTGAATTCCGTTATAATGACTAGCATGTTTATAGCTTTCATCTATTATTTCTTGAAAATGTGGTTTTAACACACTTAATTTTTCTTGTATCCTTTCTATGCGGCTCATATTTTTATTTCATTTACAGTAAAAATGTCCTAATATTCTTAAGTATATAATTTTATGATACACATGGCAATGTCGGAATTAATAACGGATTATAAAGATTTACAAGATGCGATAGATAAATTGGAAAAAGGCGTATGTTTTGCTTGTAGATTAGTTAATTATGATGAAATAGAATTTATAGAGCAGGGTAAGCATTTTATAATTGAAGATTTAGATCAAATCATTGAAGATGTAAGCAAGGAACTTAATATTTTTTCAAAGTTTAAGAAAATAAAGAAAGATAGAATATTATTTATCCTAAGTACTACTGATTCTGACTTAATTAAAAATTTTGCTAGAAAATTATATTTATTTTTGCAGCTTTATATTAATGAACAGAAGCCGGCAATTTATATGAATTGTTATATTGCTAGTATTAAATTTCCAAAAGTAAGTAATAATGCTAAAGAAATTGAAAAAACATTAAATATGTTACTTTCACAAAATAATAATTATTATTACCGTGAATATAGCAGTACAGAACATGATTTGGAAAATATAAGAAAATCTAATCTTCAGCTTAACTTACTACGACAAGCCTTAGCAAAAAAAACTATGCGATTTGCTTATCAGCCTATAATAGATCGCAATACTATGAAGATTCATTATTATGAATGTCTGCTTCGTATACCTGACGAGAACAGTGTTTATATTTCCATAGGTCCTATAATCCCTATTGCTGAAAATAAAGGATTAATTTTTATAGTTGATCAAATTGTTTTAGAAATGACTGTTAATGAACTTGCCTGCAACCCAAACTTAGTGTTAGCCGTTAATATTTCAAATATAGGAACATGTGATGAAGCTTTATGGGAAATAGCAGAAAACTTATTAAAAGCTCATAATGTTCGGGATCGTTTAATTATTGAAATTACGGAAACTTCTTTCAATGAGAATTACGATAAAATAACTTTATTTATTAATAAACTACGTAAGTACGGATGTAAATTTGCATTAGACGATTTTGGTGCGGGTTTTACTTCTTTTAAACAACTTCAAAGCTTACCAATTGATATTATCAAAATTGACGGTAAATATGTGCGTAGTATTACAAGTGATGTACAAAGTAGGTATTTCGTAGAAAGATTAATTAAAATTTCAGAAGATTTAGGTATTGAAACGGTAGCTGAATTCGTAGAAAACGGAGAAATAGCTAAATTTTTAATTGATCTAAAAGTCGGTGGGCTACAAGGAAACTTCTATTCCGAAGCAAAATTTGATAGGGTGGATGAGGTTTAATGATTGTCATACTGAACCGGTTTTGTTGCATGGCTCTTGAAAAAGACTCCGATGTCATGCCGTGACTTGACCACGGTATCCATAAAAATAACTTTTAATGTCAATGATTTTAATATTTTAAACTGGATACCGCGATCAAGTCACGGCACGACACAGTTAGTGCTTGACAATGTTACTTAAAACCTATATGCAGAACTCAATTTTAAATGATTAAACTTAAATGCTGTTACTTGAATTAAAAAAAACTAATCAAACCTTAGAAACTATACATTTTATAGGTATCGGCGGCGTTGGCATGAGCGGTATTGCCGAGATATTACATAATCTAGGTTATAAAGTACAAGGTTCCGATTTAGTAGAAAATTATAATACTAAAAGGCTTGAGTCATACGGCATTAAAATATTTTTAGGACACGCCGAGCAGAACATTACCAATGTGTCGTATGTTGTTATTTCATCGGCAATTAATCCAAAGAATCTTGAAATAAAAGAAGCTTTGGAGCGTAAAATTCCAATTATTAGACGTGCGGACATGCTTGCTGAACTTATGAGATTAAAATATTCAGTAGCAGTTTCGGGATCGCACGGTAAAACCACTACTACTTCTTTAGTTGCTTGTTTATTTGAGGCAGCTGGTTTATGTCCTACGGTTATTAACGGTGGGATCATAAATAATAAATCGACTAATGCATATCTTGGTTCAAGTAATTATTTAATTGCGGAGGCCGATGAATCGGATGCAACGTTTATTCATATTCCATCAACTATTGCGATAATAACTAACATTGATCCTGAACATTTAGATTATTATAAAGATTTTGAAACATTAATTGGTGCTTTTAGAAGCTTTATTACTAATTTGCCGTTTTACGGTTTTGCCGTTTGTTGTATCGATCATAAAATAGTGCGTAAGTTAGTAGACGATATTACTGAAAGGAAGATTGTTACTTATGGCATCGATTCGGAAGATGCTCATATTATAGCGTTTAATATTAACACTGATATTGCCTCCTCTACTTTTGACGTAAAAATTAGTCTACCAAATGTACTAGGTACAACGATTATTGAAAAAATTACTATTCCAACGCCCGGAAGACATAATATTTTAAATAGTCTTGCTGCAATTGCCGTTGGGATAGAATTAGATTTCGGTATTAAAGCTATTAAAAATGGTTTTAATAATTTTAAAGGAGTGAAGAGGAGATTTACTAAAGTAGCTGAATATAATAAGGCTTCAATTATCGATGATTACGCTCATCACCCTGAGGAAATCAAAGCAACACTTGCGACGGCTAAAAATATAGCAAATAAACAAAACGGTAAAGTTATTGCTATTTTTCAGCCTCACAGATATTCAAGAATGCAGTATTTATTTGATGATTTTATGCTTTGCTTTGCTGATGCCGATATACTCTATATTACCGATATATATGCTGCAGGTGAAAACCCTATAGAAGGAATTACAGGACAAAGTTTAGTTGATCAGATTACTAAGAATAAACATCACGATAAAGCAAATTTTCTAGCAGAGCTAGATGATGCGGTTGGAGTTATTATAGATAATGCAACTTCCGGTGATATGATAATTATGATGGGAGCAGGTAATATTTCAAGTTTTGCTAATGAATTAGATGGGAGATTGTCATCCCGTGGCTTTTAGCTGTCATACCGTGGTTTGACCGGTCTTGTTGCATGGCTCTTATGTCATTCCCGCTTTCGCGGGAATGACATCTGTTCGTATAACATAGGGTCAAGCGAACTAGGGGACAAAAGAGTGAAGATAACAGTAAAGCGAATAGCAGGACTAAATATGTTAATTTTACCGATAGTAAAAGGCGAGTATAAAAAAGATTATAATTTAAAATACTTAACATGGTTTAAAGTAGGCGGTAATGCTGAAATTTTCTTTAAACCTTTAGATAGCGAAGATTTAAAAAGTTTCTTAATACAAAATAAGCAAAAATTACCTATAAAGACTTTTGGAGCAGGCTCAAATATTATTATAAGAGACGGCGGTATAGAAGGGGTCGTTATAAAACTTGGTCAGAATTTTAGCAATATTGAGTTTATAGATAATCATTTAATAGTAGGTAGCAGCTGCCTTAATTATAATTTAGCAAAATTTTGTCAAGCAAATGCTATTTCCGGTTTTGAGTTTTTAGTAGGTATTCCAGGGACTATCGGCGGCGGTGTTGCTATGAATGCCGGTGCTTACGGCTCTGAATTTAAAGATATTGTAGTGCAGATTGAAGCGATTGACTTTGCAGGAAACTTTTTAACATTCACAAATGAAGAAATCGGTTTTAAATATCGCAGTAATAGTTTACCAAAGAATTTAATTATTCTCAAAGCTGTTTTTAAAATAAATAAAGGTGATAGTGAAAATATATTATTACGGATGAATGAAATAAATAACGCAAGATCATCTACACAGCCTATTAAAGAGCGTACGGGCGGTAGTACTTTTGCAAATCCTGAAGGGCGTAAATCTTGGGAACTTATTGACAAAGCGGGGCTTAGAGGCTATAGAATAGGCAGTGCTTCGATGTCAGAACTTCATTGTAATTTTATGATAAATAACGGTGATGCTACCGCTAAGGATTTAGAAGATTTAGGTGATTTCGTTCGGCAGAAAGTATTTGAAGATAGCGGGGTTAAGTTAGAGTGGGAGATTAAGAGAATCGGACGTCATCCCTAATTAAAAATGGCGTTGTTGCAGCTAGTTTTATGTCATTCCCGCGAAGGCGGGAATGACATCTAGTAGGTTTTTCGAGCTATGCAACAAGGCCGCTTTTAGTTAGGAATTACAATGGATTTAATAGGAAAGGAAAAAACATGCATAAATATCAAACACATTGGGTGGAACACTCTATAGTCAAAATATTAAGTAGTACCGGTAAAAAGCATGTAGCATTAATGGCAGGCGGTATGTCTGCTGAGCGTGAAGTATCGTTAGTGTCAAGCGAAGGAGTTAGTAAAGCTTTAATTGAATTAGGATATAGAGTTACCTTTATTGATATGGGAGCGGATATTGCAGTTAGATTACAAGAAATAAAACCTGATATCGTTTTTAATTGCCTGCACGGTACATACGGTGAAGACGGTTGTTTACCAGGATTACTTAATATAATGCGGATTCCTTATACTCATAGCAGCGTTTTATCTTCAGCTTTAGCATTCGATAAAATACATTCTAGGAGCTGGTTTTTAACGAATAATATTAATATGGTAGAAAGCATTGTTGTAAATAAAAGCGATAATATAAAAAATGATCCTATGAAACGACCGTACGTTATTAAGCCTCTTGCGCAAGGCTCAAGTATTGGTGTTGAGGTGATATTTGCAGAAGATGATTTTAACTTTGCCGATTATGATTTTCCTTACGGTGATCAGGTAATAATAGAACAATATATAAAAGGGCGAGAATTGCAAGTAGCGGTATTAAACGGCAAAGCTCTTGGAGCTTTAGAGATTAAATTACTAAAGAATCGTTTCTATGATTATGAAACTAAATATACCGAAGGATTTGCTGATCATCTTTATCCTGCTCCGCTACCTGCTAATTTATATGAGAAATTACTTATAGAATCAGAAAAAATTTATAAAACAATGCATTGTAAAGGTCCTGCTAGAGCAGAGTTTATTTTAGAAGAGCAGACAAACAAGTTATATGCTTTGGAGATAAATACTCACCCAGGTATGACACCTTTATCAATAGTGCCGGAAATTGCAGCTTATGCAGGGATAAATTTTACTAACTTAATTGAAGAAATTATAAAGACGGCAAGCTTTGAATCATGAGAAAAAAAACAAGCTCCAATAAAAAAAAACAAACAAAAAAAACTAATAATATCTCATTACGCCGAAAATTAGGACTAATTTACAAAAAAGCAATATTAGGGCTTAAGATTGTTTTAATTATCTTTATATGTCTATTTGTTTTTACAAAATATTTTGCCGGCATAAAAACCTACTTAACAACAAATATATACCAAACAACAACAAAACTTGGGTTTAAACTTGAGAATGTTATCATTGAAGGACAGCAAAATGTCGATGAGCCTACAATATTAAAGGTTTTAAATGCGAATAAGGGCAGTCCTATTTTTGCTCTTAAATTAGACGAAATTAGAAATAATTTAAAGAAAAATAAATGGATCAAGGAAGTATATGTCAGTAGAAGATTACCAAATACGGTATATATAAAATTATTTGAAAGAGAACCTATTGCTATTTGGCAAATTAATAATCAGCTTTTCTTAGTCGATGAAGAAGGTTACGAAATTAGTAAAAATATTCAACCTTTTCCTCATTTATTACATGTTGTAGGGGAAGGGGCGAATATCTATGCAGGTACATTAATATTAGAGCTGCAGAAATATCCGGCATTAATGAATAAAACTTCAGCTGCTGTAAGACTCGGAGATAGAAGGTGGGATTTAAATCTTAAAGGTAATATAAGTATTAAGTTACCTGAAAAAGAGTTTGAAGAAGCATTAAAATATGTCGATGCACTAAATAAAGCTAACAAGCTATTTAACCAAAATTATAAGGCTTTGGATTTAAGGGATAAGAATAAGTATTATATAGAGAAGTACTGAGAATCGTCATTGCGAAGAGAAACGTAGTTTCGACGTGGCACTCTTGTCAAGCATCCTGAGATTGCTTCGTCGCATTACTTTGTAATTCTTCGCGCAATGACGTTTTTGGAATAACAAGCATAAAAAAATGAAAGAGAAAATATCAAATTTTGTTACACTTGATTTCGGTAGTAGTAAGATTGCCGTAATTGCTGCCTATATTAGTAAAAAAGGTGAAATTAAAGTAGCTAGCCAAAATTTGCATCATTCTAAAGGTATTAAATCAGGAGTTATATCAGATTTAAAAAATGCTGAAACTAGCCTTGTGTCGGCAATTTACGCACTTGAAAAAGATTGCGGTAAAAATATAAAAAAAGTTATATTATCGTTATCAGGTGCCGACACTAAATCTTATTATATTAATTATACCATTAAAGTTAACGGGCAAACCGTAACGCAGCAGGATATTAAAAAGTTACTACAAAAAGCATTACTTGAATTTAAAGTTAAAAACCAAGAAATTATTCATTATTTTCCTCTTGAATTTACCCTTGATAATAATTCAGTCGAGAATCCTATAGGTATGTACGGTAGAGAACTTAGTTGTGAATTACATATTATTGCTGCTAGTTCAAATATGTTATCAAATATTGTACAATGCTTCGCTAAATGTCATGTTGAAGTCACAAATATTACTCTAGCAATTTATGCTTCTGCTATTAGCTGTCTTACGAATGATGAAAAAAATCTAGGTTCGCTTATCATCGACATGGGGGATAAAACTACCTCTTTCGGCATTTTTTTTGCTGGTAAATTAATATATACGGGGCATGTAAATATAGGTAGTTTTCATATTAGCTCGGATATTGCTAAAGTCTTTGGTATTGATCTTGTTACGGCAGAGAAATTAAAAATTTTATACGGTAATGCAATGATACCTTTATTTGAGAAAGATAGTATTATAAATATGGAGGAGTTTCAGGTTGATACTCATCATACTTTAAATACTTCCGTAACAATTTATAAATTGGCTGAGGTAATAAGAGCAAGAGCCGAAGAAATATTATCAATGGTAAAAGCCGAATATGATAAAGCAACAAAAGGGCAGGTTGAAGTTTTTAGAGTTGTAATTACCGGCGGCGGGTCTCAGCTTAGAGGACTTAAAGAGCTTTCAAATAAAATTTTTGAAAAACAGAGTAGAATCGGTAAACCGGAGATTATTGCCGGTTTTATAGAAGACTATAATCCGGCCATGTATTCAGCAACTATAGGAATGCTAAAAATTCATGCTCTAAAACAGCAAAAAGAATTTGCTCATATTAGACTTGATGCAAATAGTAGCTTCTTTAAAAAAGCTTTTGATTGGTTTAAAGAGAATGTTTAGAGAGGGGCTGCCCGCGTTGGACCGGAAAATGCATTTAGTGTCATTCCCGCTTCTGTAGGAATGACATAAAATGATCCATGCAACAATACCTACTTGTAATGAGGACTTGTATTTACGCGGGCAATGTCATTTAGAAATATTTTGCTAAGAATTATTATTAGGTTTTTCTCTAGAACAAATTAGTACATTCCCTTTAACTTCGATAATAAAAAGTCGGTCGCCTGTTTTTGCATCGATTTCATTTGGAGCAAGGTAAGCATTCATAATAGCACCGGACCATCTTACTTGTCCTATAGTATCAGAAGAAACTGTAGAACTATAAACCTCTACTGTTTTGCCTATCATATCCGAGTAATTTTTTGTTTTATCAGTTTTATTATAAACATATTTTTTAAGAGGATAATATAATATGCAAAACCAAATAAGCGATAATATACCAAAAAATGTTATTTGATTTGTTAAGCTAACTAGAGGGTAGTTATATACCACAAGAGTGTTTGATAACGCTCCAAGCCCAAAGAATAAGAATCCAATACTTGGAACTGCAAAGAATTCAACAACTATGCAAATTATGCCGATTATTAACCATATTTCGGTGAGATAATTATTTATCATGAACATAAGTTTTTAAAAATAATATTACGTTAACTATGTCTTGTGGTTTTGAGATACCGGCAAAGGACATTTTAGTTCCTGGTGCGTAGCTACTTGGTTTATGTAAGAAAGCAAATAAACTATCATCATCCCATACACCGCCAAGTTTTGATAGAGCAGGGGAATATTTATAGTCTGCTATGCTTGCTTTTGGTCTGCCTGCTACATCCCAAAGATGCGGTCCTAGTTTATTTGGACCGTCTTTATCAAGAGAATGACACATTAAACATTTCTTGGCTATTTCACGACCGTTATCGGCGTTAGCAGTCTTCATTAATTCTGGTATATTTACCGGTACTTGCTCTAGTGCGGTAGTATTTTGATTTTCTGATGATTCTTGAACCGCAACGCTGTAGCCGCGATGTTGTAACTCTAGAGTGGGCTTGTATAATATATTTGCAACAAATCCAACCATCATAGCAATTAAACTAGCAAATAAGATGGCTGCAACAATTTTATTTAATTCTTTTCCAGACATTTATTTTGTTTTTTTATTAGAATTTATACTATAATTTAAGTTGTAAGAGAAGTTCATTAAATGAATAAAAGAAAAATTTATAAAAATATTTGTTCTTTTGAGAGAAAAATAAATGTCTGATTCAAAAAAATCAAGGGTTAAAAAAATATTTAATAAGTTAAGATCTTATTGGACTAGTTTTAGACAAAGTAAAATCGGTAAAATATTATTTAGCAATAGTTTAAGTTATGTAGTTTCCATAGCTTCTATAGCAATTGCAGTTTCTGGACTTTTTACTCCTATATCACCGATAATTATAGCTGTAGCTGTTGTTTCAGGAGTTAGCGTAGGAATTCAAGCTGTAAATGAGACTTTGAAAGTGCATGATTTGCGTAAACTTCATAAAGAGAATAATTTATTAGTACATAACAGAAATGCTAAAAGTCAGCAAGATTATATATTATCATTAGAACCGAGCTTAAAAGATATTTTGAAAAATGAATTATATACGCCGCAAACGGCAGGTAAGGGTGCTACTCAAGATAAGTATGAGTTAAATGTAAATAAATTGAAAAGTACAGGACGAATATTTGGAAATAATTTAGGTGGAGCCGCAAATTTGGCCGCCTCTATTATTAAAGGTGTTAGCGGTAATGTGTTTGATATATTAAAAGCTACGGGTTACGGTGTAGTTACGACTGCATCATTAATTATCGACGGTCTTACTGAAAAGGAAAAAATAGAAATAAAAGCAATATTTAAATTAAATATAAATGAAGAATATAAAAAACAAGATACTCCTATATATGAAAATTTAGAACAATTAGAGAATTATACTAAGAATCAAGTATTGCAAACATTAGCTTTAAAAAAATTAATAACGGATAAGAATTATTGGAGTATGAATAAAGATCAAAAAATACAAAAATTTCGAGAAATAAGAGGCAGTTTTAATTCTGAAATAAAAAGAAACGGTTTAGAAGAATTTTTTAGAGAAAATAAAATAACAATGGATAATAGAAAAGAGAGCTATGTTAAAGATATTAAAAATGTAATGAATCCATTTTATGAAAATCCTAGTAAAGCCGAAGGATATAGTCCTTTAACTAAAGCTATAGATAAAGATAAAGTTAATAATGCTGAAATAAAAAGGACAAAAAGTGAAAATTTGAAAAGGATGCAAAAAAGAAAGCGAAATTTAACAATATGAAATGATTATTATAACTCACTGCTAGTTACAAATTTGTAAGAGGTAGTATTGCTAAATATTCTATGCAATAGTTCATTATTAAGAGCATGGCTGGTTTTGTAGCCTTTAATTGCACTTACAATGCTAGTGCCGCTGGTATATAAATCACCGAATAAATCTAATAGTTTATGGCGAACAAATTCATCTTCATAACGTAAGCCGTTTGGGTTTAAGATTTTATCCTGCTCATCTATTCCTATAGCATTTTCAAATGAGGCACCTTGGGCAAGCCCTTTGCTTTTCAAATAATCAACATCTCTTATAAAGCCAAAAGTTCTAGCATCCGCAATATTTTTAGTAAAAGATTCTTGATCCCTAAAACTTAGATTTTGTCTGCCTATAGCTTTACTACTAAAATCAATGGTTAAATCTACAGTCATGTGATCGGAAGGAGTACAATATAATTCACAATCTTTATGAACTACTTTTATATCTTTTAGAATTTTTAGATATTTTTTAGGAGCATTTTGTAATTTTTTTCCTGCACACTCAATCATAAACACAAAAGGTTTACTACTGCCGTCCATAATTGGTACTTCAGGACCGTCAATTTTAATAATTGCATTATCAATGCTGCATCCCCAAAGTGCTGCCATTAAATGTTCAATTGTTGAAATTTGAACTTTATGATCATTACTGATAGTGGTAGATAACAAGGTATTGGAAACATTGAAATAGCTAGCTTCAATATAATTATTTTCAGAAGATATATCGGTTCTAATGAATATAATTCCGGTATTTTCTTTAGCAGGTTCTATAGTTAACTGGGTACGTTTTCCTGAGTGAACCCCGATTCCGTAACAACTAACCGGTTTTAATAATGTACTTTGCTGCATTTTAGGCATTGTAAAAATATATTTAAATATTAATATTTAATGCTAAATTATACAAGTTATATTATGTTACAGAATATTACACATATATTCGATGAACTTTAAAAATTGGCTGCGTCATCTCCTACAAGAGTTGCGATACTCACTCACGTATTAAGTATACGCGCCGCTCCTCACCTTGTGGATTCCTTGCTCTTTTTGAAGTTGATCTTCGTCTATGTTAGTATAAGACTTCTTGCATAACTTGCTAATAAGGAGAAATTTGAAGGAGACACGGAACGCAGAACCGCAGCGTACACGCAAGTAACGTGAGGATTCGAGTACCGGATCGACGTACAAATTACCCTTATTAGCAAGTTATGCAAGAAGTCTTATTAAAATCTATATAATGTATACTTAATAAAATACCAAAAATGATAAGCTACAAAACTACCGACTACGGCAAAAACGGAAAATAAGAAATCACTGCCGTTAATAGTGCCGTAAGGTACATGAGATGATAAAGCTCCGGCATATATACCGATGCTGCACATTGAAAAATACGAAAATAAAGCTGTTCTAAGTTCGTAATCCCTAAATTTATCAATTAGTATTAAAATATTGCAAATATAAATGGATCCTAAACAACTACCGATTAGTATTATATATAATATATTAAGGTTTTTATTAGTTCCATGAAGCGGTAGTAAAATAAAGCAGACGAGCAGAATTATAGTTAGTGATAAATTAGCCAAATATTTATTTACTTTGCTTAATATATAGCATATAGGAATTATAGAAAAACATATTGCTAGAAAAATATATTTTAGTATAAGTCTTAAATTAATTAATGCTAATTCTTTCTTTAATGCAAAAGCTTCATAATACCATAATATATCCAAGGTAACATAAGCAACTACGAAGCCTGTCAATAATTGTAATTCGACATTTTTTATTAAGGATGAAAATTTGGAATTTAAATTTAATTTATGAGATGTAGGATTATAATGCAGAAATTCGGTTAGTATATTGATACAATATAACAATGCACAAATTACTATAGTATTATTTGTCGGTTTTATAAATGGATTTAATAAATCTACCATTAAGTTTCCACCCGCCCATAACAACATTATACAAGCTAAAAAAAAATATTTCTTTTCTTTGCTACTCTCAATAATGTCTAATGTTATAGAAGTGAAATATGAAAATGTTCCAAAATTAATTACAATAAAATTAATTTTAATTAGAGTATAATTATTTAATAAAATTAGGTTTATTGTACAAATAATTAATAAAGATAAGCTAATTAAAATAATTTTTTGATTACTTAACTTATTAATTAACTGTGTTAAGGCAAAGCCTGCGATTATCGAACCTATAAATTTAGTTTGATTTATATGATTTATTTGTTCTCCGCCTAGATTTTTATTTAGCAGTAAAAAGATTTTAAAATTATAAAAATTTATAGCATTGATACAGGAAAAAATAAATATTCCCAAAAGTGAGAAAAAAATAGTTTTGTAATCGTTTTTTAAAGTCATAAATTAAGTGTTTGCTAAACATAAATACATGGTATATAACTCATAATTATAATAATTAAGATTATTATCTTAAAAATTAAAGAGATTCGTAATTCCATTATTTAAGTATATATGGATAGTTATTAGATTATCAGCTTTTAATCAAGTCCGGTAGTCTTATTTATAGTTTGTATATAATTATTGTTGAATTTTTAAAAAATTAATGCATTAAATAATATGAAAATATTTTAATGTAAGAAAAATAATAATATATTTTTTAGTATTTTAAAGAGGTGTTATTTGAAGTTTATCTAGAATTTCATTTTTGCTCTTTACTCATAGATAAATTATCTATTTAAACAAATTAATACAAGATAAATAATGATTTTTCTTAAGATACAAGCATTATATTAATTATTTGTTCTTCAAGTTAGTGAGCAAGATAAATGAATAAAAAGATTATAATTGATGCTAATTTTCCAAGCGAAACAAGAGTAGTTTTATTAGGACAAAGCAACAATATAGAAGATATTGAATTTCAAACGACCGTAAGACAACAAAATAAAGGTAACATTTATTTAGCAAAAGTTACAAGAATAGAACCGTCGCTACAAGCTGTTTTTATAGAGTACGGAATGGATAAAAGCGGTTTTTTACCGTTTAGTGAAATCCATCCTAACTATTACAATTTGCCTACCTCGGAGAGAAATTTTCCGGTTAATGCTTTTCCTGAAATAGCTCTTTCAAATATTACGGTTGAGGATGATAAAGAGAAACCGGCTGCTATATATGATTCTTTGGTTGATAGTGAAGAAATTGACCTAAAAACCATAGAAGATTTAGTAGAGAGTAAATTTCAGTCAGAACTTAATTTAGAAGCGGCTGATGATATTGAAATGATTCAAAGCGGTACCCCTGAGTCAAATATTCCGCAATATAAACAATATAAAGTTCAAGAAGTAATAAGAAAAAACCAAATATTATTAGTGCAGGTTACTAAGGAAGAACGAGGAAATAAGTGCGCCGCTTTTACTACTTATATATCCTTGGCTGGTAAATATTGTGTTTTAATGCCTAATAAAGGTTCGCAAAACGGTATATCGCGTAAAATATCAAATGGGGAAGAAAGAAAAAGACTGAAAGATATTTTAAATAAAATAGTAAGCGGTGACAAAAATGTTTATAGCGTCATTGTTAGAACCGCAGGTAGAGGAAGTAGCACCTTAGATTTAAAGAAAGACTATAATTATTTAGCAAGGCTATGGAATAAAATTCGTAAAAGTACTATTCAATTTCCGGCTCCGTGTTTTATTCATGAGGAAGATAGTATAATACGTAAAACCATACGTGATATGTGCGATCACAATGTTAAAGAGGTGATCATTCAAGGACAAGAGGGTTATGAAGACGCTTCAAAATTTATGCAGGATTTATTACCTTCAGAGCTTGCAAAGCTGAAAGATCATAAAAGTAAAACCCCTATATTTACTAAGTTTCAAGTAGAAGAGCAATTAGTTAAATTATATCAGCCTGTAGTGACGTTACCTTCAGGAGGATATATCGTTATTAATCCTACGGAAGCTCTTATTTCAATTGATGTAAATTCCGGTAAATCAACTTCTGAACAAAATATTGAAGAAACAGCACTGAAAACTAATTTAGAAGCAGCCAAGGAAGTAGCAAAGCAAGTAAAGCTTAGAGATCTATCAGGTTTGATAGTTGTTGATTTTATAGACATGAGCGAAGCTAAGAATCGTAAAATTATTGAACGATCCTTTAAAGAGTTTTTAAGTCGTGATCGTGCTCGTATACAAACCGGTAATATTAGTCAGTTTGGACTACTTGAATTCTCAAGGCAGAGATTACGTTCTTCTTTCTTAGAAACTAATTCGGCAATTTGTTCTCATTGTAACGGTAAAGGAGTCATTAGAGCGAGTGACGCTAATGCTATGTTAATTTTACGTACTATAGAGAATGAAATTTTTGAAGAAAGAATTGATGTAATAAATGTTTTTACCAATATCATTTCAGTTATTTATCTACTTAATAATAAACGTGCTGAGATAAAATTTATTGAAGAAAAATATAATATAAAGCTTAATTTTTATTCTGATCCTAATGCTACATCAGATAGTTATTCGATTGAAAAAGTGAAGCTGTTGAAGAAAAATAACAATAATTCTGTTAAGCCGGTAATTCAGAATCATAGTGTCGATTATACTGAAGAAGAGCTGAAAAAAGAACAGTTACGCAAAAATAAACATAAATGGAAAACAGCTAATAATAGTAATAATATTGCTAATGAAGTAAAAGATAAGAGTTTAGAGGCAAAAGAATCGGTAGCGCAAACCGTAAGCGTTGTGGAAGAGGTGAAAGTTGTAGAAAGTAATGCCGGCTTAGAAGAAGCACAAGCTGCTCCAAAAAAGACAAAACGTAGATATCGTAATAAAACATCAAATAAGAAATGTCCTTCTAATACCGTCGAAGATACGGAAAAGAATGCATAGTCTTGATTTGAGGGCTATAATATGTCATTCCTTGCATGGCTCGTTTTATGTCATTCCTGCGAAAGCAGGAATCCAGTAATCCTTAATGTCACCCCGTGGCTTGACCACGGGGTCCATAAAAATAATAAAAAATACTAATATTATTAGTATTTTTAGTTGGATCCCGCGATCAAGTCGCGGAAATGATAAACCTATCCACGCAACAAGGCCTACGCAGGGATGACATAGCAATGCCGTAATGACGCGATAAAAAACATAAACTTAAAATAAAAGTGCAGAAAAGTTTAATTACAAAATGGTTGTGTATAAGTTGTATAATGATCATAGCGACGATTGTTATAGGGGGAATAACAAGGCTTACCGGTTCTGGTTTATCTATAGTTGAGTGGCGTCCGGTAACCGGTATTTTACCGCCTTTTAGTTTTGAAAGCTGGCAAGCGGAATTTGCTAAATATAAAGCTTTTCCTGAATATAACTCCGTTAATTACGGAATTACTTTATCACAGTTTAAGTTTATTTATCTGTTAGAGTTTATACATCGATTACTCGGTAGAATTACAGCTTTAATATATATTGTACCTTTAATATATTTTTATTTTAAAGATGTTATAAAAAATCGTGACATGCTACCTTATATAATGGCTTTGTTGTTATTTTGCGTACAAGGCTTTATGGGGTGGTATATGGTTAAAAGCGGCTTGTTGAATAGCCCGTATGTTAGTCATTTTCGACTTGCTTTTCATTTAATTATCGCCGTAATTATTTATTACATACTTTTTTATCAACTAATAAAAAATCGTTGTGATATTTTGTTAATCCCGTCACAAACAGATTTAAAATTACCATTAATATTTTCCGGTATTGCTATTACTGTAGTATATGTGCAAATTTTTTTAGGTGCTTTAGTTGCAGGGCTTGATGCAGGGCTGATATATAATAGTTTTCCGCTAATGGATGATAGCTTTATCCCGATGGAGGTAAAAGATAATTTCTTTGATCTTAAAAATTGGTATGATCCGGTTTTTATACAATTCATACATCGTTTAGGCGGCTATAGCGTATTTTTGATTGTTGTAGTTTTGATAATTTGCTTGTTAAAAATAGAACATCCGAAATTAAATAAGATAGCGTATTTTCTAATGATTGCATTATTGATGCAGGTATCTACCGGAATAATTACTCTTTTGTACTCTGTACCTATAATAATTGCCTCTATACATCAGCTTTTTGCTATAATCCTTTTATCTATAATAATTTGGTGCTATTTTTTAATAAAAAGTTCCTAATTTATTAAAAATATGATCATCGATGTCAATACTCCTATTTCTTCTAGATTAGATAAATATTTAAAACGTCTATATCCCTTATTGACTCAAGGAGTAATAGAGAAAGCATTACGTCAAAAACAAATTACCGTTAATTCTCAGAAAGCAGAAGCGAGTTTAAGAGTAAAGGGCGGCAATAAAATTTTTATTAACGATAAGTTTAATTTACCTGTTAAGCAACCTGAAAAATTAGTTTTTACCGATGCTGAAATTAAGCTAGCGAAGAAAATTACTACCGATTATTTGATATATGCAGATGATAATTTAATAGCTATAAATAAACCTGCAGGTCTTGCTACTCAAGGCGGCAGTAAAATAAATTTATCTATTGACTCTGCATTAAAATATTTGAATTATAAAGGTGCTGATTTTAAGCTAGTACATAGATTAGATAAAGAAACAAGTGGTTTGCTCTTAATAGCCAAAAATTATTTAAGTAGTGTAAAACTTCATGATGCTTTTAAAGAAAAATTGGTTGTAAAAACATATTTTGCCGTAACCTATGGGAAGCCAATTAAAAATGTAGGCGAAGTTAGAAGTAATATAGCAAAGAGTAAAGGAAGTACACCTAAAATTACTGATATTGATAGTGAAAATGGTAAACTTGCTATTACTTATTATAAAGTACTTAAATCACTTGATAATAACTTATTTTTAATTGAATTTACGCCGGTTACAGGTAGGATGCATCAATTAAGGTTGCATGCTAAATTATTAGGTTGTCCGATACTTGGAGATGATAAATATGGTAATAAAGAAATAATGCCTTATAGTAAATATATGTTTTTGCATGCTAATAATATATGTTTATCTGAAAAAATTTTTGGTCAAGAGATTAAGTTAGAAGCAAAATTACCGTTTTATTTCAATAGACGTCTTACATAACTTGCTTCTAAAGGTAATTTGTACGTCGATCCGGTACTCGAATCCCCATGTCAAGTGCATGCTGTGGTTCTGCGTTTCGTGTCTCCTTCAAATTTCTCTTTATTAGCTGCGTTATGTAAGACGTCTATTGATAAGTTTGTGGAGTGTTGCAGTTATGATTCGTAGATATTTTTTATTGCTGCTTTTTTTTATTACTAATTGTATTGATTGTTTTGCAGATATACAGCAAAGAATCAATGAAGCAGAAAAAGAATATATAAGTAATAGATTTTTAAATGCCGTTTTTATGTTTGCCGATGATTATAAACCTTTATTAACCGGTGCTAAAGGAATTTTTGCTTTAAATGGTGAACAATTAAAAGCAAATGAAATGATGCCTATTGCTTCTGCTACAAAGCCTTTTACAGCAGCGGGAATCTTAAAATTACAAGAACAGGCATTATTAAATATTAACGATAAAATTTATAAATATCTTGATCCAGAAATGTGGGGTGGAAAAGTGCCGGATTGGGCATATAAAATATCTATCCATAATTTATTAACGCATAGTAGCGGTATTGCTGAATATTTTAGTTTTGTTAAACTTGATTTAAATATGTCTAAGAAAGAGATTTACAAGAAAATATTACAATTTGTTTCTTCTAAGCCTTTAGAAATATCTATAGGGAAAAAATTTAAATATAGTAATACTAATTTTGTTATACTCGGTATGATTATAGAAAAGGTGGCTAAAAAAGATTTAGCTAACTTTTTTTATGATGAATTTTTTAAACCGCTTAATATGAAATCTACTAGTTTTGCTTCATATAGTGAAGCTGCTAGAATCCAAAAAAACGTTATTAGTTCTAATTATCCGGTAAGATATTTTTTAACGCCTAATAATAGTAATAAACCTATATTTACTCCTGTAACTGCTGATTTTTTAGCAGTTCCTTGTGCTGACGGTGGTATAATATCAACACCGGTTGATCTTATTAGATGGTATAGGGCATTAAATGAGGAGAAAATTCTTTCTAAGAAGTCGTATAAACTCATGACTACTAAATATTTTTTAGCAAAAGATATAGAAGGGCGTAAGTCTTATACGGGTTACGGTATTTTTCTTACTGATCTTGATTCTAAGCGTTTAATGATTCATTATACGGGAAAATCCCTTGGAATACAAAGTGAAGCAGGATATGTTTTGCCTGATAATCTTTATTTTGCTATACTCAGTAATACTATGATGAAAATTCCTGAAGAAGAAAAAGATAAAATTGACATGAAAAATCCTTTAAATCAACTTGGAATAGTTTATTTTAGAGATGCAATAATAGGGGCAGCTATAAAAAATTAAATAGACTTGTTGTATAACCTATCTTATAAAGAGGAATTTGAAAGAAACACGGAACGCAGCACCGCAGTGTACACTTAGTACGTGAGGATGCGAGTACCGGATTGACATACAAATTACCTTTAGAAGGAGGTTATACAACAAGTCTAATGAAGATAGTTACTTGGAATATTAATTCATTGCGTCTACGGATCGATTTATTAAGAAAATTAGCATATGAACATCAGCCGGATATTATTTTACTTCAAGAAACAAAGGTAGCTGACTCATTATTTCCTCTTGAAGTTATTAAAAATATAGGCTATGAATATGTAATATATTCAGGGCAGAAATCATATAACGGTGTTGCTATTATTTCAAAATTTCCTTTGAATAATGTTTTTTCATTGGAGTTATATAATAGTGATAAAAGGCATATAGCAGCTATAGTTAATGATATAGAAATACATAATTTTTATGTTCCTGCCGGCGGTGATATACCTGATATCGAGGTAAATGCAAAATTTAAGCATAAGCTCGAATATGTAAGGTTAATGCAGGAATGGTTAACGACTAACCGTACTAAAAACGATAAAATGATTATTGTCGGGGACTTGAACATTGCTCCGCATGAACATGATGTATGGTCTAGTAAGCAGTTGCGAAATGTTATCAGCCATACCGATATTGAACGCTCGTTATTGGTAGAGCTACAAAATGCGTTAGGTTTTATTGATAGTAGCAGACATTTCGTATCGCTTGACGAAAAATTTTATACTTGGTGGAGTTATAGAAATATAGATTGGAAAAAATCTAACAGAGGTAGAAGGCTTGATCATATTTGGGTTAGCGATAATTTAAAAGGTGCATTATTTTCTATGCATTTACTACCAGAAGTACGTGATTGGTTTCCCCCTTCGGATCATGTACCATATTTTGTGACTTTTAATTTACAGATGTCACCCCGTGACTTGACCACGGGGTCCAGTTCAAAATAAAAAAAAAGACTGGATCCCGTGGTCAAGTCACGGGGTGACAATAGTCTTAAGGAGTAATTAGTGGATATTAAGTTAGGAAAATATAAGCCGACAAAGGAAGAATATATAAAAAGCTTTAAAGATATGCTCCTACTGCGTCGTTTTGAAGAAAAATGCGGTCAGTTATACGGAATGGGAGAAATCGGTGGTTTTTGTCATTTATATATAGGGCAAGAAGCAGTAATTTCTGCAGTAGATATGGTTAAACAAAAAGGTGATAGCACTATTACTAGCTATCGTGACCATGCTCATATTATTTTAGCAGGAACTGAGCCTAAGTATGTTCTGGCCGAGCTTATGGGGCGTGCTACAGGTTGCTCGAAAGGTAAGGGTGGCTCGATGCATTTATTTGATGTACCAAACAAATTTTACGGTGGACACGGTATAGTAGGGGCTCAAGTACCGATAGGCACAGGGCTTGCGTTTGCTGAAAAATATAACGATACGCATAATATCTGTTTTACTTTTTTAGGTGACGGTGCCGTTAATCAAGGTCAGGTATATGAAGCTTTTAATATGGCTGCTTTATGGGGTTTGCCGGTAGTTTATATTATTGAAAATAACGAATATTCGATGGGGACGTCTGTAGCACGTTCTACCTTTATGCGTGATTTATATAAGAAAGGGGCATCGTTTGGGATTAAAGGATTTCAGCTAGACGGTATGGATTTTGAAGAAATGTATGACGGCTCTAAGCAAGCAGCCGAGTATGTGAGAGAAAATAGCTTTCCGCTGATATTAGAGGTAAAAACTTATCGTTATCGTGGGCATTCGATGTCCGACCCGGCAAAATATCGCAGTAAAGAAGAAGTTGAGCAATATAAAGAGCGTGATCCGTTGGTAATAATAAGAAAAACGATACTCGACAATAAATATGTAACCGAGGCGGATTTAAAAGCAATAGAACAGTCGGTAAAAGAAATTGTGAAAGAAGCAGTAGAATTCTCAGAAAATTCACCGCTACCTGATGAAGGGGAGTTGTATACACAGGTGTACTGTTAAGGTGTCATTGCAAGGAAAAACTGTAAGTTTTGACGAAGCAATCTCAGGAATTTGTTATTATTTCATGAGATTGCCACGCAGCCTACGGCTGCTCGCAATGACGTTCACGCAGGCAAGCCTCCTTGCAATAACGTTTAATTTAATCAAATAAAAAAGAAAAATGCAAATAACGGTACGTGAAGCGTTGTGTGATGCAATGCAAGAAGAGATGATAAGAGACGACAAGGTTTTTGTCATAGGTGAGGAAGTTGCAGAATATCAAGGAGCTTACAAGGTAACTCAAGGATTACTAGAGCGATTTGGTCCTAAGAGGGTCATTGATACACCGATAACGGAATATGGTTTTGCAGGGCTTGCAGTCGGAGCAGCTTTTGCAGGACTTCGCCCGATCGTGGAGTTTATGACCTTTAACTTTGCTATGCAAGCATTCGATCACATAGTTAATTCAGCTGCAAAAACGCATTACATGTCAGGTGGGCAGGTCAAATGTCCTATAGTATTTAGAGGACCAAACGGAGTAGCAAGTAGAGTAGCTGCACAACATAGCCAAAATTATACAGCTTGCTATTCCCACATTCCGGGATTAAAAGTAGTAGCTCCTTATAGTGCAGAAGATCATAAAGGACTTATGCTTACAGCTATTAGGGACGATAATCCCGTTGTTTTTTTAGAAAATGAAATTTTATACGGTCATAGTTTTGACGTGCCGGAAACAATCGAGCCTATATCCTTTGGTCAGGCAAAAATTTTAAGAGAGGGTAGTAGTGTCACTATAGTAACTTTCTCGATTCAAGTAAAACTTGCCTTAGATGCTGCAAATGTTTTGCAGAATGATAATATTGATTGCGAGGTTATTGATCTTCGCACTATTAAACCGCTTGATACTGAGACAATAATAGAATCAGTGAAAAAAACTAATTGTTTAGTTGTAGTGGAAGAAGGGTGGTTTTTTGCAGGTGTTGGTGCAAGTATAGCTTCTATTGTTATGAAAGAAGCATTTGATTATTTAGATGCTCCGATAGAGATTGTAAGCGGCAAAGATCTTCCCCTTCCTTATGCTGTTAATTTAGAAACACTAGCTCTGCCGAGTGAGAGCGATGTAATAGAAGCCGTTAAAAAGGTTTGTTATTATAGTATTTAATGTATTAGCTTAGTTTTTTCATCATTGCGAGCAACTGAAAGGAGCGTGGCAATCTCATAAAGCAAGATTCCAGAGATTGCTTCGTCAAAACTTACAGTTTTTCCTCGCAATAACGATGTCAACTTTTTTTAGGCATACCTACTTTGCAGCTCTTTTACGGTCGTTAGGGTCAAGTAGAGCTTTACGTAAACGAATAGATTTCGGTGTTACTTCAACTCGCTCGTCATCTTGTATATAGCTGATTGCCTGCTCTAACGTTAAAAGCATTGGTGGAGTTAGCCTTATGGCTTCGTCTTTACCTGCCGCTCTAACGTTGCTCAGTTGTTTCGCTTTTAGTGGGTTTACCTCTAAATCATTATCACGATTATGTTTGCCGATAATCATACCTCTATATACTTTGTCACTAGGGTTTATAAACATTTTCCCCCTTTCTTCTAGATTCCATAGAGCATATGCGACCGCTGCCCCGTCACCGTTAGAGATAAGTACGCCGTTACGTCTTCCCTCGATATTTCCTTTATAATCAGCGTATCCGTGGAAAATACGATTCATAATCCCTGTGCCTCGTGTTTCGGTTAAAAACTGGCTGTGATAGCCGATTAACCCTCTAGACGGTCCGATAAACGTAACACGGCTTTTACCGCCGCCTGACGGCCTCATATCAGTCATTTCGGCTTTTCTCAGTGCTAAAGATTTTACGACTACTCCAACATAATCATCATCAACGTCAACTTGGATTTCTTCCATTGGTTCTTGCTTATTACCTTTCTCGTCAATTTGGAATAATACTTCGGGTCTGCTGATAGATAGCTCAAACCCTTCACGACGCATAGTTTCAATTAAGATACCAAGTTGTAACTCACCACGCCCTGCAACTTGGAAAGCATTTTTCTCGGTAGCTTCAGTAACTTTTAAGGCAACGTTACTTTCAAGCTCACGCATTAACCTAGCTCCAATTAAGCTCGACGTAACTTTTGTCCCTTCGCTTCCTGCAAGCGGTGAGTCATTAACGCTAAAAGTCATGGATAAAGTCGGCGGATCGATAGGTAGAGACGGTACGGCCTCGGTTACCTCAGGGGAGCAGATAGTATCGGCAACGTTGGCGTTTTCAACGCCTGCTATGGCAATAATATCGCCGGCTGTAGCATCATTTATAGCGATTCGCTCTAAGCCTCTAAAGGCTAATATTTTAGTGATACGTCCGGTTTCAAGTACTTTATTCTCACGATTTAATACTTTTACGTTTTGGTTAATTTTAACAGTGCCGCTTTGTACACGACCTGTTAAAACCCTACCGAAGAAAGAATTATATTCTCTAGTAGTAACAAGCATAGAAAACGGTGCTTTGTCATCGGCTAAGGGTTTTGGTACATGCTGTACTATAAGGTCGAAAAGCGGTGCTAAATCATCTGCTAAATTGTCTAAAGGATTAATTTTATCATCAAAGGTTAAAGATGCTCTACCTGCTCTACCTGATGCATAAACTATAGGGAAGTCAAGCTGATCGTTGTTTGCTTCAAGTGCCACAAATAGCTCAAATACTTCATCGATAACTTCTTTAATTCTTTGGTCATCTCTATCGATTTTATTAATAACGACAATAGGTTTTAAGCTGAGATTTAACGCTTTAGAAAGCACGAATTTTGTTTGCGGCATTGGTCCTTCCGATGCATCGACAAGTAGCACTACACCGTCAACCATGCTAAGGATGCGTTCTACTTCACCGCCAAAATCGGCGTGTCCTGGCGTATCAACTATATTGATACGGATATCGTTCCACATAAGAGCAGTGCATTTGGCAAGTATCGTGATTCCACGCTCACGCTCAAGATCGTTAGAGTCCATAGCACGCTCAGCAACTGCTTGGTTAGCTCTAAATGTTCCGCTTTGTTTAAGCATGTTATCAACAAGCGTAGTTTTTCCATGATCAACGTGGGCAATAATTGCTATATTACGAATAGATGTCATCTTTAAAAATTCTCACAAGTTTACAATAGTTTTTCGTATTATACACTAAAATACCAAAAATTGGAATATAAGTTCTTGAAAAAGAAATTGATTTAATTGCAGAATAAAAATTACTAAGAATTTTTAAACTTTAAAATAAGAGAAATTAATGAACGATAATACAGCTTTATTTATATTTGATTGTGACAATACTTTAGTTGGACATTCGCATAATTATATCGGAGAGAGGTTAGGAGGTTTAATAGCACGTAATATACAAAATTGCTTTTTTAGCTCCTATGAAGAATGAGAGCAAGAAAAAGTTAGGCTTGAGCAAAAATTTTCTATAGAGCTGATGGAGAAATTCCTAGATAATGAAAATTTAGGTTGGAAAAATGAAGAGCAAATAGCACGCCTTTTTAAGAATATTATATTATCCGGTCATAAAATAGCTATAGCATCATTTAATGATTATCCTCATGCTGTAAAATATGCATTAGAAAGGTTACTAGGAAAGGAAGATGAATTTATATAAAATCAGCTTTACCTTCTAATAATTTTGAAAAAATACAAAATTGTACTAAAAAAGAATATATAAGAGAAATAATTAATAATACCGAAATAAAAAAAACGTATTTTTCATGGATGATGATATTAAATATGTCAATGCTGCAAAAGACTATGGTATTACAGCAGTTTTGGTTAAGAACAAAGGAACAGAGCATATTCATGAAGCTTTTAATTTTTTATATGAATTTAATGAACAGCATGAAATTTATGTTGAGTTAGAAGAACCGGCTACTGAACCTTTGCTTAGTGATGAAGAGAGTACCTATTTAAGTCCTGAAGCAATAAAAGCTATTGTGTTTGAACCTATTTCTAGTGATTATTATTCGGATGGCGAATATACACCATAGGGAGGCAGGAATGTGCCAATGTTAGGTAAAGGTTAAGTTTTTAATTATAGACAAATTGCTTGATGTTATTTATTCTTAGATTAATAAGGGTGTTGCTCCAGTGTCATTCCCGCGTAGGCGGGAATCTAGTCATCTTGAATGTCATCCCGCGACTTGGTCGCGGGATCTCAGGATACTGACTGTGACACAAGATCCCGTGGTCAAGCCACGGGATGACAATCTTAGCCGACACTGTTTAATCTAAAAGGATCAAGGATGATATACCGAATATTATGTTTATGCATATTCATAATAAATTTCTCAACGATTACGGAGGCACAAAATGTGCCAATTAAAGAAGATAATTTTAAAGTTAGAGTAGCTGTTGCTGATGTACAATCCATATTGGAAGGTTCGATCGCTATAAAAGATTTGCGTAATAAAATCGAAAAGCTTAATCATAAAATTCAAGAGGATATTGCTGCAAAAGAAGCAGAATTTAAACCGCTGGAAGAGAAGCTGCTAAATGAGCGTTCTCATTTAAGTGAAACCGAATTTGAGCATAAAGTAAACGAATTTAATGCAAAAGTTAGCCACGTTAGAAAAGAAATTCAGATTAAGAAAACAAAGCTTGAACAAGCCCACGCTGAGGCTATGAGTAGAGTCCATGAAACAACTATTACAATAATTAGTGAACTTGCCGAGAAATATAACCTTAATTTGGTAATTCCAAGTGCTCAAGTCTTATATGCCAAAAATAATTTGAATATAACTTCCGAAGTGACTTTTATGTTGAATGAGAGATTAAAAGAAGTAACAATAAACTATTGATAGTGTTGTATGGATTTTTGTGTATCATTCCCGCTTACGCGGGAATGACATAAATAAGAGAGTATTTAATATGGCAGAATTTACACCAATTACAATTGCATACGGGGACGGTATAGGTCCTGAAATAATGGAGGCAGTGCTTTATATATTACGTAAAGCTGAGGCTCGTATTCGTTTAGAAACCATTGAAGTAGGTGAAAAGCTTTACAAGAAGCATTATACTTCAGGTATAAGCGAGAAAAGCTGGGAATCAATACAACGCACCGGTATTATACTTAAAGCCCCAATTACTACTCCGCAAGGTGGAGGATATAAAAGTTTAAATGTCACGATTCGTAAAACATTACAGCTTTTTGCTAATATTCGTCCTTCAGTTTCGTTTCATCCTTTTACTAGAACATTACATCCAAATTTGAACCTAACTATTATACGTGAGAATGAGGAAGATTTATACGCAGGTATAGAATACCGCCAAACGCATAATATGTATGAGTCAATGAAGTTGATAAGTCATACAGGATGTGAGAAGATTATTAGATATGCTTTTGAATATGCAGTAAAAAATAACCGTAAAAAAGTCACGTGTTTAAGCAAAGATAATATTATGAAATTTTCCGATGGGGTTTTGCATAAAGTATTTAATGAGATTGCAAAAGAATACCCGCAAATTAATAACGCGCATTATATTATCGATATCGGGACGGCAAGGCTTGCTACCAAACCGGAAATATTTGACGTTATCGTAACTTCTAATTTATACGGTGATATCATATCTGACGTAGCTGCTGAGATTTCAGGCTCGGTAGGTCTTGCAGGTTCTGCAAATATTGGGCAGCATTATGCGATGTTTGAAGCGGTACATGGAAGTGCTCCCGATATTGCCGGTAAAGATATCGCAAATCCGTCAGGGCTTTTAAATGCTGCAATAATGATGCTAGTACATATAGGGCAGGGTGATATCGCTACATTAATCGAAAATGCTTGGAAAAAAACTATAGAGGATGGCGTTCATACAGCCGATATATATAACGAGCAGAGTTCTAGTAAAAAAGTCGGTACAAAAGAATTTGCCGAAGAAGTAACGAAAAGATTAGGACAATTACCGATAAAGCTACCTAAAGCGGATTATCCCTTAATTGCTGAGAAGCAAGAAAGCAATATAGATTATAAAATTGATACTAAAGAAGTTAAGCAATTGGTCGGTACGGATATATTTGTGAATATGAATGTATCTTCCGCTCACGATATAGCAGATAAAATTAATAAACTTGATCTTGGTAATTTTGAGTTAAAAACAATCTCGTCAAAAGGATTAAAGCTGTGGCCTCGTGATACAAGGTTTGAAACTATTTCCGATCATTGGTGTTGTCGTTTTATGAATAAAGACGGCACAGGAATAAAGCATTTAGATATAACAAGATTGCTTGAAGCTTTAAGCACAGCAAATATCGATTTTATCAAAGTAGAGAATCTATTTGAATTTGATGGGGTTGCAGGTTATAGCTTGGCTCAAGGTGAGTAAAAACGTCATTGCTAGTGAACTTTAGTTCGTGTGGCAATCTCAGGACTTTTGCATGAGATTGCTTCGTCAATTATTGTATAATTTCCTCGCAATGACGAAAAAAGGATAAACACAATGACACTATACTATATAGGAATTTTATTAGTAATTATTGGATTGTTTGCTATATTTTCAGGAATAATCGGTTTTTTTAGATTTCCTGATTTTTATACTAAATTACATGCAGCAAGTGTTATTGAGAGTTTCGGCGTGCCTATTTGCTTAATAGGTTTTGCGTGCATTGAAGCAGATATTGTGAACTCTGTTAAATTAATTTTAGCGGCTTTATTGGTTTTTATACTAAATCCGGTAGCAACTCATGCACTTGGTAAAGCATCTTTATTTATGAAAATTAGAGCTGATAGTGCCGTCATTGCGAGGAAAATTACGAAGTAATTGACGAAGCAATTTCAGGATGCTTGATAAGATTGCCACGTCGAAATTACGTTTCTCCTCGCAATGACGTTAAATTTTAACAACCATATGACAGTAAAGACAGCTTTAAATTTTGATCTCGGCAATTACCTACTTAACTTAATTGCTTTTTTATTGATCTTAATCTCGATAAAAATAATTTTTGCTAAAGATTTACTAAATGCAGTGATTGCTGCTTCTGTATTTAGCTTATTAATTGGCGTATCCTATCTTATTATGGATGCTCCTGATGTCGCAATGACCGAGGCAGCACTTGGAGCTTGCTTATCAACATGCGTATATTTGAGTTTGTTGCGTAAATTACCTTCGGATTTAAAGAATATTGAGAGAACTAATATTATTCCAGCAAGTTTAATATGTTTATTGTTTGTAGTAACTCTTGCTTATGTGGGGCTAGAATTACCGAATTACGGTGATGATAATGCTCCTATTCATATGCATTCAAGTAAATATTATATCGAAAATACCTCTAGAGATATAGGTGTACCTTCTTTTGTTGCGGCTATTCTTGCAAGTTATCGTGGATATGATACTTTAGGTGAAACTAGCGTAATTTTAATTGCAGGAATTGCCGTGTTGTTGATTTTTTCAAGAAAGTTTGATGATGTCATACCGCGACTTGATCGCGGTATCTCAGGACACAGCAGGCGATACAAGATCCCGTGGTCAAGCCATGGGATGACAAATCCAATAATAAAATATATTACTAGTTTTATAATACCTTATATAATTTTATATAGTATATATATTCAGTTTAACGGTGAGTCTTCGCCGGGTGGTGGGTTTCAAGCAGGTGTTATATTTGCATCTAGCCTTATTGCTTATGATTTAGTTTACGGTAATCGAAAATTAAGCCGATATTTTCCTCCTAACGTGCTAGTTTGTATTGCGGTTTTAGGTGTAGCAATATATGCAATTGTAGGAACAATATCACTCTTTTTTAACGATAATTATTTAAATTATTATTCACTAACAAATTTTATCAATGATAAGCTACTTGCTCAGCATATTGCGATAGTTATTGTTGAAATTGGTATAGGTTTAACTGTTGCAGCTATTATGTATTTAATTTACAACGTATTTAATAATTATGAGTAGTCTATTTGTACTAATTAAGCGTGAATTGATAGTGCAGAATCGCATTAATAATATAATTAAATATTTAGTTATATTTTTTTTATTTTGCATAATTAGTACTGTTTTAATTAACAGTGAAAGGGATATTAACAAATTCGGTTTAATTTTTTCGGTAATTTGTTTATTAATTTCATTAATCGGTTTTTCTTCGGTTATATTTAAATCTGATTTGGAAGACGGAAGCTTAGAGTTATTATTATCAATTGTTAGTCATGAAAAAATTATATTGGCTAAATTTTTTGCTATATTTATCAGCAGTACGATAGGGCTGGTTTTTGTTTTACCCATTATTTATGTTTTTTTTGATCAAACTTTGCTTGAGATAATATTTTTCTTTATTAGTGTATGGATGATATTAGTGTTATCAAGTAGTTTAGTAGTGTTATCCGGTAGTGTGCAATGTTATTTTAAGAAGAATGCTAACTTTGTCGGTACGTTTATCATGCCGTTATTAATTCCGAATATTATAATGACAGGTTTAATATTACAAGATAATCACTTACAATTAATTTTTATTATGATAGGGATTAATTTAGTATTTTTACCGATTTCATTCTTCTTGAGTTCCTGTTTAATTAAAAATATTTATAATATTACGTGATTTTGCTTTATTTTTACTAATGTAGTGATATAAAATAATATGAATATTATTAATTTTTTTGAGCAAAATATATGTGGCAGGCTTTACGAAGGTTAATGGCAGCAAATCCTATGGGATTTTTTCTGTGGTCTATTATCACTAAATGGTATTTAATTATAGCAGTTGCTTCCTTAATTACTTTATATTATACAGTATTGGGCTTAAAAAAAATTGGGTTTATAGATTATTTTACTGAAACTACGGTCGAGATATTAGATACAACTAAAGCAGTTGCGCAAAATTGTACTACAAAACTTGGTCCTAATTGGAATCATTTAGTTAATTTTTGGAATTGCTTGAGTGATCCTGGCGAATATAAGCATGAAGAAGGGACAGGAGCAAAAGTGTTAGAAGATGAAATAAATAAGCTTACGCCAAAACAAGCAGATAGTGTTGCAGACGTTGAACGTCCTATAATAAATCCTTATGAAGAACTAGAAAATCCAAATAATCTTAATAATACCCCAAGCGGTAGTAATAATAATCGTTAATTTATGTCACTTTAATATTATATGTCGGATACTGAAGATAATAAAAACAAACAAACAACACGTCGTGATTTTATGGTTCTAACGGCTAGTAGTGTTGCAGCAGTTGGAGCAGCATGTACGCTTTGGCCTCTCGTTGATTCTTTAAACCCTTCTGCGGACGTGCTAGCTTTATCATCAATTGAGGTTGATTTATCAAATATTGCGGTAGGTCAAACAGTTACGGTTAAATGGCAAGGTAAACCGGTTTTTATCACTAACCGTACGCCTGACAAAATAGCTGAAGCAAGAGCCGTTAAAATGTCAGAGCTGATTGATCCTGAAGCAGATGAAGCACGTGTGAAAGCAGGGCACGATAATTGGCTGGTGACGATCGGGATCTGCACGCATTTAGGTTGTGTGCCGCTTGCTAATCAAGGTGAATATAATGGATGGTTCTGTCCGTGCCATGGTTCACAATATGATTCTTCAGGTAGAGTTAGAAGAGGTCCTGCTCCTTTAAATTTAGCTGTGCCGCCTTACACTTTTATTAGCGACAAAAAAATTAGAATCGGGTAATTATTTATGAATGAAGATATTACCCCTAAAAAGCCTAATGCTATTATAGAATGGATAGATTATCGTCTTCCTATTTTTGCGTTCCTAAAGCATTTTAGTCATTATCAAACTCCAAAAAATCTTAGCTATTTGTGGAATTTAGGCTCTATTGCCGGTATTGCGTTAGTGATTCAGATAATCACCGGCGTCATACTTGCTATGCACTATACTCCTCATGTTGATCATGCTTTCGATAGTGTGGAGCGAATCATGCGTAACGTGAATTACGGTTGGTTATTGCGTTATACTCATGCGGTAGGTGCATCGATGTTTTTTGCTGCCGTATACTTACACATAGCAAGAGGTTTATATTACGGCTCTTATAAAACACCTAGAGAACTGCTTTGGCATATCGGTATCATCATTTTTCTAACCATGATGGCTACTGCTTTCATGGGTTACGTGCTTCCTTGGGGGCAGATGAGCTACTGGGGAGCAACGGTTATTACTAATTTATTTTCCGCTATTCCGTTAATAGGGGAATCCATAGTTACGTGGTTATGGGGTGGTTTTTCTGTTGATAACCCGACATTAAATAGGTTCTTCTCACTGCATTATTTATTGCCGTTTATTATTGTTGCTTTAGTGATGCTGCATTTAGTGGCCTTGCATCAGCATGGTTCAAATAACCCAAAAGGTATAGATGTTAAAAGCCCTAAAGATACTATTCCGTTCCACCCTTATTATACCGTAAAGGATTTTGTCGGTTTCGGAATTTATTTCATAATATTTGCCTATTTTATTTTTTACGAACCTAATTATTTAGGACATCCCGATAATTACATTCCGGCAAATCCGTTAGTTACGCCTGCCCACATTGTCCCTGAATGGTATTTTCTGCCGTTTTATGCAATACTTAGAGCCGTGCCGTCTAAGCTCGGTGGGGTGCTATTAATGTTCGGAAGTATATTTGTGTTATTCTTACTACCTTGGCTTGATACTTCAAAAGTGAGAAGTAGCAATTATAGACCGATATGCCGAGTTGCTTTTTGGATATTTATGGCAGATTGTTTATTGCTTGGTTATTTAGGCGGGCAGCCTGCAGAAGAGCCGTATATTACCATTAGCCGTTTTGCTGCTTGTTATTACTTTTTTCATTTCTTAGTAGTTCTGCCGCTGATAGGTAAATATGAAAAACCGCTGCCATTGCCGGAGGAGTTGTAAGAGTGAAGTCATTGTGAAGAGATGTCATTGCAAGGAAATTGCATAGCAATTGACGAAGCAATCTTAAGAGTTTATTGTTATTTTATGAGATTGCCGTGTAGCTTATGGCTGCTCGCAATGACGTTTTTTGTAAATTTATGAAGTAACCAATAGTATATATAGTAACTAACAAGACAAATGGTATACTCTATACTGGTGTTACTTTTAATTTAATAAAAAGAATATATCAACACAAAAATGATACAATTAAGGGGTTTAGTAAAAAGTATAATTGCAAAATTTTAGTATTTTATGAGATTCATCAAACTATGAATTCAGCAATAAATAGAGAAAAACAAATTAAAGCCGGTTTAAGAGACAAAAAAATTAAATTAATAGAACAAACAAATATAAATTGGGATGATTTGTATAATGAAATTATTCTGTAATCAAAACATCATTGCAAGGAAAGACAAAATCTCAACACGACAATCTTATAAAATAATAATAAACTCCTGAGATTGCTTCGTCAACATTTTCAATTTTTCCTCGCAATGACGACTCAAAAAAATTTATGAAAACAAAACTACTTATCTCTATCATCATACTCCTAACTTCGTGCTTAAGTTTAGCCAACGAAGAAGTATTACATCCAAAAAAGATGAAATGGTCGTTTGACGGCGTATTTGGTACAGTTAATCGTGAAGCAGCACAAAGAGGTTTTCAGGTCTATAAAGAAGTTTGTAGTGTTTGCCACGGTTTAAACAATTTATATTACCGTAATCTTAAAGATATCGGCTTTTCAGATGACGAGATAAAAGAGATTGCCAAAGGCTATACGATAAAAGACGGACCTAATGATGACGGTGAGATGTTTGACCGCCCCGCTCTTCCCTCTGATCGTTTTGTACCTCCTTACCCTAATGAGCAAGCAGCAAGAGTAGCTAATAACGGTGCCCATCCTCCTGATTTATCATTGATAATAAAAGCACGTCATGACGGAGCTAATTATATATATTCGCTACTTACCGGCTATACCGAACCGCCGGCAGATTTGAAGCTGATGCAGGGAACTCATTATAATCCCTATTTCCCTGGCGAGCAAATAGCCATGCCGCCGCCGCTTACAGACGGGCAGGTAACCTATATGGACGGTACTAACGCAAGTGTAGAGCAGATGTCGCAAGACGTTGTGGTATTTCTACAATGGGCAGCTGAGCCGGAAATGGAACATCGTAAATCTATGGGTCTTAAAGTTATGATGTTTTTAGCGGTATTTACTATCTTTTTCTATGTTGCAAAAAACCGTATTTGGTCTAATTTAAAGTAATTGTTGAGTGGATCAGTTTTCCTATTATTGGCGTTGTTGCATGGATCATTAAACATGTTCGGTGTCATTTCTGCGAAAGCAGGAATCCAGTAAAAAATGATAAAAATACAGCAAACTATATAAAAATTTAGTATATAATTAGATTAAAAAACTGGATTCCTGCTTTTGCAGAAATGACATAAATAATCAGTCCATGCTGCCCCTTTTTGCCTCTTTCTTAGTATAATGACTTATCTTTGCTATACTTATCCTAAAATTTATATATATAGGTCTTTATGATTACTTTACTTGCGGCGATAACAGGATTTATTAATTCAATAATTCCTGAAATTTTGAAAATATATAAAGATATTAACGACAAAAAACACAAGATAAATATTTTAGACCGTCAAATTGCTAATAACAAACTTAATCAGTCTAAAACTTTTACAGAGCTTACCATATTACAAGAAATGGCAGAGCAATATTCTCTTTACTCCACTTATAAATCAGGTGTTAGTTGGGTTGATGCTTTAAATGGTTCGGTAAGACCCGTGTTTGCCTATAGCTTTTTTGCAATGTATGGAGGAGTTAAATATGTTCAATATAAATCGTTAAAAAGTGCTGCTCTGCTAGTTGAATATCTAGATATATTATGGAGCATAGAAGATCAAACTATTTTTGCAGAGATTATTAGTTTTTATTTTGGGCAGCGTACTTTCAGCAAATTATGGAAATGTAAGACTTGAATTTTAAATAGATAATTTTATATATTTAAATATATAACTAACAAAATTAATGGTGGTTTTATGTTAAAGAGCGTAAGATTATATATTCCATCTATAGCAGCTATGATTTTATCTAGTAATATTGCAATAGCTAATAAGAATTATGATTCCGGTAATGCAACGCCACTGCGTCAGGTAGCAGATTTAATAGATAATCAAATTACAAATATTGATAATTTATTTAAAAATAGATTGCCACTTTATGAATCTAATAGCATAAAAAGTAATTTTATTACTAAAGATAAGCAGTATATTATTGTTATGGAAGTACCTGGCTTTGATAAAAGTCAAATTAAGGTTAAAGTAAACGGTAATAAATTATTTATTACAGGGAATATAGAAGAAAAAAGTAAAGCTGATGATTCAGATAATTATATGAATAAAAATTTTAATTATGTAATATCATTATATGAAGATGTAGATCAGGCAAATATCTCTTCAAGCCTTAAGAATGGAATACTTACTATTATTCTACCTCGTATTGAGATTAAAGAACAAGAAGCAAGAGAGATAGTAATTGATTAATCAAGCATTGCTAAATATTAGCATTTAATTTTTCTGAAACAAAACCTTTCTCTATATAGTTAGGTAATTTTATTAGCTCCTGCTTTAGTTCATTATCTACTCCTATGGTTTCAAATTTTCGATCGACTAAGAAAATTATAGGTTTAGTGTTATGAATAAAGAAGAAGTCAAAATTCGGTTTGTTATCAAAATATCGATTAATACGAGGAAAATGATAAGCATGAGTAACAATAGCAATTTTGGCGTTACTTAACCGTTTGCATGCTCTTTATATAGAGTTTTAAATTGTCCGCCGGTATTGGTTTGGTATTCCGGCAGCGTAAAAATATAAAAATTTTCTTTTGGATAATCGGTAATAATATTTTTATCAAGCGCTTCTTGTAGTAATTTATTATCATACGCTCCGCCGTTAAACAAAATCATCGGTCCGTATTTTTTCAATTCTTCATATGTTAGGCTAGATATTTGCTTATCAAGTTTTTTAGCTGCTACTTCTCTTGCAATCTCTATGCCAAGCCTCATCCTATTATATCCGTCCTCTTTATCTGCAGCCCCTGTATTTTGAGTATCGGAATTGATAGGTATTTTGGTATAAGAATGTCTTGCGGATTTTTTCATTAGCAGGATCAAACTCTAGATTATTTAGATTGGTTATTACCTGCTCAAAATGTTTATCTTGAGTAAATTTTTGATAACTCTGAAATCCTAGAACTGAGGCTATAGCTATAATAAATATAGAAATAGCAGTAGTAAAGTTTTTCTAGTTTTTCATGTTGCGATAAAGATAATAAGGTTGAAATATGAAAAAGTCATACCAAAGCTTGACCATGATATCAAGAAAAATAACTTTTAGTAATTTATTCGCTTTTTAGCTTTGCTAGATCTTGAGGGGTAGGCAGGAATTTTTCAAGCTTTTTAGGTAATGTTGCTGTAAGCTTAAATTGTGATACTCCTTTGGATGCCTTCTATAGCGTAAGTAATACCTTGTTTTTCTTCGCACAAAATTAACCCAATTGTAGGATTATCCGAATTATCTTTAATTGTGCGATCCATTAAATTAAGATAAAAATTTAGTTTACCGGCATATTCCGGCTTAAACTTGCCGGTTTTTAATTCAATAACAACATAGCATTTGAGTTTTATGTGATAAAAAACTAAATCCAAATAATAATCTTCTCCCTCAAGTTCTATATGATACTGATTGCCAACAAATGCAAAACCTTGTCCTAACTCTAATAAAAAGTTTTTAATATTATCTATCAATTTATTTTCTAAATCTTGTTCTATTATTTTACCTTGAATATCTAAAAATTCTAAGTTATACGGGTCTTTTATAATCGACCTTGCTAAATCAGACTGTAGCTCAGGTAAAGTATTGGAAAAGTTATTTATACCTTTCGCTGACCTTTCATGTAAATTACTTTTAATTTGCAAAGATAATACATTTCTTGACCAACCATTTTCGATAGTTTGTTGTGCATACCAAATTCTTTGATTTATATTTTTTAGTTTTGAAAAAATAATAATATTATGACTCCATGGGATTTCTCCAACCGTCTGTTGGAGAATTTGGTCATTATTATATTTTGCAAAAAACTGACGCATATAAGAAAGGTTTTGATATGATAATCCTTTCATTTCAGGAAATGCTTTACGCAAATCATCAGAAATATTTTGAATAACTTTTGATCCCCATTTTGCTTTATTCTGAAGTTCTAAAATTAATTTTCCTATATTCCAATAAAGAACTATCAATTCTTTATTTACTGCTAAATGGGCTCTAATACGAGCTTTGCTAATTTCTTGTTTTAAATTTTTAATTAAATCAGTATATGCTTCATTACTTAAAGTATTGCTCATTGATTTTCACTACTTCTTACCACCTGCATTCATAGCAAGGTTTGCGGAAACAAATTCTTCAAGGTCACCGTCAAGCACTCTTTTAGTATCGGAAGTTTCATAATCGGTACGTAAATCTTTTACCAGTTGATAAGGTTGCAAAACATATGATCTAATTTGATGTCCCCAGCTATTATCGGTTTTAGCGGCATTCTGCTCGTTAACGCTATCGGTACGTTTTTGCATTTCAAGCTCATAGAGTTTGGCTTGAAGCATTTTCATAGCTTGAGCTTTATTTTTATGCTGCGATCTATCGCTTTGGCATTGTGTTACCGTACCGGTCGGTATATGAGTGATACGTACAGCTGAATCGGTAGTATTAACGTGCTGCCCGCCGGCTCCCGATGCTCTAAAAGTATCGATTCTTAAATCTTTATCCTCAATAGTAATTGCTATATTGTCATCAATTTCGGGATATACCCAGCTACTTGCAAAGCTAGTCATTCTTTTACCGGCTGCATTAAACGGAGAAATACGCACTAATCTGTGAACGCCAGCTTCGGTCTTAAACCAGCCGTAAGCACACTTTCCTATTATCCTAATCGTGCATGATTTAATGCCTGCCTCTTCGCCGTTAATCATATTGATTATTTCGGTTTTAAAGCCGAGTCTTTCGGCAAAACGCAAATACATACGCATCATAATAGACGCCCAGTCATGGCTTTCAGTTCCCCCGGCTCCAGCATTAATCTCTAAAAAGCAATTATTACCGTCTGCTTTACCTGAAAACAAACATTCCGTTTCAAATTTGGCAGCAATGATGCTTAAATTTTTTAAGTCTTGTTCAATTTGTGAAAGTGTTTCTAAATCGTTTTCGGCTTCAGCCATTTCTTCAAGTTCTAAAGCATCTTTGAAATTGGATTTGAGTTTATTAAAAGCGTTTAGTTTTTCTTCTAGATTACTTTTTTCTCGCAGTAATTTTTGAGCATTAGCCTGATCATTCCATAAACTAGGATCGGCTGTTAACTCTTCTAACGCGTTCAGTCTTTCAGTTGATGCTTCAACGTCAAAGTGACCTCCAAAGTAGTTCTAAAGACTGCTCAATTTTTCTTACATAATTTTCTATTTCAGCTCGCATTATTTTTTCCTGTTATAAATTTCGATTTTGTTATATATTATCGTGGTTTAGTGTTATTCCGCGACTTGATCGCGGGATAACAGACAATAAACAAATGCAAATTATATCACAATAATTATGAATCATCAAAAATATATAAGGAACTTCTCAATAATCGCCCATATTGATCACGGTAAATCTACGTTAGCCGATAGGTTAATTGAACATTGCGGCGGCTTGCAGGCTAGGGAAATGAGCCAGCAAGTGCTAGATTCGATGGATATTGAAAAAGAGAGAGGTATAACTATTAAGGCACAAACCGTGCGGCTTGTATATAAAGCTAAAGACGGTAACACCTACTATTTGAATCTCATGGATACTCCCGGGCATGTCGATTTTGCTTATGAAGTTAGTAGGTCACTTGCTGCTTGTGAAGGCTCGTTATTGGTAGTTGATAGTACGCAAGGAGTAGAAGCACAAACGCTTGCCAATGTTTACCAAGCAATCGAGAATGATCATGAGATTGTACTGGTGCTTAACAAGCTTGACCTACCGGCGTCAGAACCTGAACAGGTTAAGCAGCAAATAGAGGATATAATCGGAATCGATGCAAGTGAGGCTGTGCTAATCTCTGCGAAAAGCGGTATAGGGATTGATTTAGTTTTAGAGGCTATAGTAAATAAATTACCTCCGCCAAAAGAAAGTAGTTCTGATATTTTGAAAGCTTTGCTTGTTGATAGTTGGTATGACCCATATCTTGGCGTGGTTATTTTAGTACGTGTTATTGATGGCTACTTACGTAAGAATATGCGTATTAAAATGATGGCTACTAACTCGGTTTATACCGTTGAGAATGTTGGCTATTTTACTCCGAAAAAACATATTTCGGATGTTCTGCATGCAGGCACAATCGGCTTCTTTACTGCGGCTATAAAGCAAGTAGTGGATTGTAAAGTTGGGGATACTATCACTGATGAAAAAAAGCCTTGTGAGCAAGCTCTACCGGGTTTTAAACCAAACTTACCCGTAGTGTTTTGTGGTCTTTATCCAACGGATAGCTCGGAATTTGAGCATCTAAAGGATTCACTAGTGAAATTACGCCTTAATGATGCTAGTTTTGAGTATGAAATGGAAAGCTCTTCGGCACTCGGAGTAGGTTTTAGATGCGGCTTTTTAGGGCTGTTACATTTAGAGATAATCCAAGAACGTTTAAGTAGGGAATTCGATTTAGATTTAATCACTACCGCTCCAAGTGTGGTGTATAAAATTCATATGCGGGACGGTGAGAGCTTAGAGATACATAACCCGGCAGATTTGCCTGATTTACAAAAAATCGAATCAATGGAAGAGCCTTGGATTAAGGCAACTATAATGGTACCTGATGAGTTTTTAGGTGCGGTACTATCGCTTTGTACGGAAAAGAGAGGGGTGCAGCTCGATCATAGCTATATAGCAAATAGGGCTAAAATAATTTATAAATTACCGCTAAATGAGATAGTCTACGATTTCTATGATCGTTTAAAAAGCTGTTCTAAAGGTTATGCAAGTTTTGAATGGCAAATGGATGTTTATGAACCTTCCGAACTTGTTAAGCTTGGGATTTTGGTTAACGCAGAGGCGGTTGATGCACTATCCACAATCGTACACCGCTCACGTGCCGAGCAAAGGGGGAGGGCATTATGCGTAAGGTTAAAGGATTTAATACCGAGACAGCAGATTGATATAGCAATTCAAGCAAGTATAGGTAGTCGTATTATCGCTCGTGAGACTATTAAAGCCCTACGTAAAGATGTTTTATCTAAATGTTACGGTGGTGATATAAGTCGTAAACGTAAATTACTTGAGAAGCAAAAAGTAGGTAAAAAGAGAATGAGACAGTACGGTAATATCGAAATTCCGCAATCTGCGTTTATTGCAGCTTTAAAAATAGGTGATGAATAAAACTTTTTTATTTTATATAAAGAAAACGCTAGACGTTATAATAAAGATTTGTTATAAGGAAGTATCTGAATCTTCCAGATACTTCTAATGTTCCTCGGTAGCTTAGTGGTAGAGCAAACGGCTGTTAACCGTTCGGTCGCTGGTTCGAGTCCGGCCCGGGGAGCCATTCCTCGATTTTTGACAAATTTACGAATGAATCAAACGGCGAATGCAGCATAAAGTCAAGCTTTTTGCCTGTTAATTTAATTGTTGAAAACACAGTTTTTATTAGGCGTCTTTTTCCCTCAGCATTCGACAAAACAAAATATTGATGTGCATTGGCAACTAAATTATAGTACATCTATCATTTTTTCCGTAAAACAATCATCACCTTTATTATGCTCTGCTATCTCTAACATTACTTTATCACGACGTGTTGTTAAGTTATATTTATCTTCTTCGTATTCTTCATTTATAAATATACCTTCTAAAAGTTTATTTCTAAGCTTATTAAGGCTATTTTTTACACTGATAAGTTCTTTATTTAATTCTGTTATTCTTGTGTTATAATAATCTTTTTCATATTTTGCCGATTCTTTAACACTTTTAATTATTTTGTTCAATAAATCAGGCTCAATATACATTGATGCAAAAACTTTTTCTATTTGTTCTATAATTCTTTAGTAATAATAGGCTTGTAAATATGAGGGTAGTATTTGTTGCCTTTTTTATAATTTATTACTCCGTGATAAAAAGTATTATTTAATATTTTATGTCAGGCAATGGGGCGTATTAGATGTGTTAGTTAACCCTTATGCACTTGGTACAAGCGACAGTATAAGAATAAGATTTATGCAGGGTATCGATATTGCCATAAGATATCCTGAATCTTTTGCCGTTGCTAGGAAATAATCAACTAGCTTTTCTTGCTACTTCCATAGTACGAATACGATTTTAATATGCGGCCATTCATTACGCTGTGCTAATTTTAAATCATATCTTGCTTGTAAATTAAATCTATAATTGGGCTGAAGTGTGAAAATATTTACCTAATCTCAGTGCCATATCAGTAGTAAGAGTTCGTTTGCCATGCACTATAGCGTGAATACGGCTAGGTGGTACATCAATATCACGAGCTAGCTGGTTTTGACTTATATTCAAAGGCTTTATAAATTCTTCATATAAGACATCACCAGGGGTTATAAGGTCAAGTAATTGGGTCATAAATATTCTCCTAATGATCATTAACAGCTATGGTTAATGGGTATATGTATTATACATGAAATCATAATCAGAATAGCAGGACCCAGTTTACTCTTACTGAAGTTTTATATAAGACAGTTGCAGAAGTAGAGCAAATAACAGTAGATGAATGGTATCATTGGCTCGCTTATTTTAGACTGAAAAAATCTAGAAAACAGAACAACCTAAGAAAATAAAGGTCAAAATTTGTATCTCAGAATTTATTGAATCAAGTTCAAGTGCCTTATTATAAGCGTCAAGTGCTAACCTATATTGACCTAGCTTTTTTAAAGTTAGACCTTTATTATTATATATTTTTGAAAATTTAGGATTTAACTCAATAGCTAATTCATATTTTCCTAAAATAGCTAAATTAGTACCTTTATTATAATAATATACTGAAGAGTCTCTCTTATCCTCTAATGCCAAAGCTGGATTAATTTGAATAAAGATTATATAAGACTTAAAATTAAATATTGTTGGTAGTTTTGCATATTTTTCTTGTGAATTAAATTTTAGTATAAAAATACACTGAAAATAAACTATTAGAAAGAATAAAAATTATTGTAAGTAAATAAGACTACTAAGGAAGTTAGAGTGACTTTTCGGGGGATTGATAAAACTAGGGGGAGGCAGATGTTGTGCCTTTGATGTTGCAACCAAAGGAACACCTGCCGTGGTAACCTAGTTGCTTCGGCTTGGCAATTCAGCCGGGCTATCGGTATCCACAAAAATTTTGTTCACCTAGACCGCAGAATTGATTACACTGATTTAAAGCAAATCAATTAGCACTCTTACGCAAGAACCTAGAAATTTACCTGCACTTTTAAGCTACCTTGTTGAGCGAAATATTTACTCGCCACATTCGCATCATAATTAACGCCGTATTCCATCGTTTGGTGTTTGGCAGTTACACCGACACCAAAGTTAAAGCTAGTTTTAGCAGGCTTAAAGCTATTAGTCGTAAATGGGCTGTTCATCCCTTGTAACCTAGCATCGATAGCGGGAGTTTTATTAAAGTTATAGTCTAGCATGCCTTAAATTGCAGGGCTTAAAACTAGATTTTCTACGTTAATATCTAACCGGCTAAAATCTGTCCGGTTTGACATCCTAACACCTGCAAGCCCTTCAATCATATTATACTTCTTCCCTTTAACGATTAAATTTTGGAAAGTCGTACCGGTCTCAGTATATCCTGAATCTCTGATATCGGAATATCTAATCCCTACGGTTGGTGTTAAATTAATCGCTTTCGGAGCTAAATAACTGTTATATGAACGTGATTTATATTTACCGATTGTCGTTTTATAACTGATCAAATTCCTACCCAAAGCAATATTACGCTGTGAATAATTCTTAACTTTACTATCACCTTAAGAAGCTATACCTTCAAAAAAACAATTTTTATTTGGTACATTAATATAAGCCGTATAAAGAAAATATTGCTCTGTACTTTACTTTTATCGCCGACATTATTATTGTTCTGCTTTACCTTAGTATCAGTTCTAGTATAAGCAACGCCAAGTAAGAAATCATCGCCTACTCAACTATCAAAACCGACAGTACCGCCGGTTGAGTTAGATTTATAACCGCTTAGATTATTTTGTGCCTTTTGAGTACTATTGCCGACAAAAGGACTAGCCCACGTACCGAAATCTACTTCTGTCTCATCACCGGCAGAAATAGCAACTTTATTTATTCGGGAATCTCAAGAAGATGAATTACCGACTATACTATGAGATACAACTTGCATATTTACTGCAGTTATTACCGCTCCCGGTCTTACCATATCTGGTGTAACACGATCTAGTGTTTCTTTTTGCTGCTCAATAGTAAAAAAAACAAACTCGTCTTGAAACGTATCCGCCTCAGTATCTTCAGATGCACGGATCAGTGTTGCAATATCTTGTGCCTCCTCCGGTGTAAAACTGCCTTCATCTATTTCTTTTTGCAATATTTCATTGGCTATATTAGTAGCCGATAAAGTTAATGATGAAGTATTTATCGACCATTTAATGAAACTCTTGTCATTACCGTCAATGAAAAATTTAATTTTATCGGCAGACAACGGAATTAGTCCATTTTCGTCCTCTGAAGATATTAGTGAATATTTAGTATTTTCATTTATTTCTCCTGTATGTACGTCAGTACCGTTAAACTGAATCTCTAATTCATCTAGTGAAGATAAATCCATTTTACTACCGGGTGTAATCACTATATTACCACCGGAATTTTTTGCTTGATCATAGCTTGTAGCCACAATTAGCTTACCTAAAAAACTGCTTTGACCGGTATATGATACCGGTACTGCATTTAAATTAATCGTAGTACCGCTACCGGTTAAATTACCATTAAAGGCAAGTTTGTTGGTAAATGCTAAAGTTACTCCGCTTGTAACTACACTATTAGCCGTTATATTGTTAGCAAATATATTTACCGAGCCGGGTGATAAGGTAATAATACCGTTACTATTAACGCTACTTGCAAAACTTGTCTTATTATTTGTCGTAATGTTACCAACCGGATTTGCTGCCGTACCTTATACAACCTATAGCCAAATTATGTTTTTGTATGATTGGTAAAAATAAGTTGAAAATAAGATAAATTTTGCTACTATAGGCTACAATACTTATTACGATGTAATATAGCCTTTGGAAAGAATTCTAATAATTTACAAAAAGTTTTTAAAAATGACTATTAATAATGATGTTTATATAAATCAGTTAAAACCAACTGCGAAAGCAGCAATGCTTATTCGTAAACCAATTGATCAAGTATTTGAAGCTTTTATAAATCTTAATATTACCTCAAAATTTTGGTTTACTAAAAGTAGCGATAAGCTAGAAGTTAAGAAACAAATCACTTGGACATGGGAAATGTATGGCTTCTCAGCTCAAATTAACGTGCAGGAAATTGAAAAAAATAAAAAAATACTTATTGAATGGGATGCGTATAAAAACCCTAACATTAGTAGAATGGCAGTTTACTTCGATTAGGTCAGAAGAAACTTTTGTTACCATTACAAATACCGGTTTTATAGGTGATGGTGATAAAGTAGTAAAACAGATTATTTTTTAACTAAAAGATTTATCTTAGTGCTTGCCGGAGCTAAGGAATTTCTAGAGCATAATATTATTTTAAATCTTGTAATTGAGCGCTTTACTAAAAAAATAGATTAATAAAAGAATTAAAACTTTAAATGTTCCTTTAATAGTTTAATATGAGAAAAAAGTTAAACTTTAAAGATACGCTTCCTATAGTAACAGCTAAGAATATGCAAACTTCAATTCTAAATCCATTAATAACAAGACTAAAAACCTTATATAGCTCTCATGATACTTTACCAAAGCTAATAGAAGATGAGAAAATCAAAGCGCAGTCTTTAGAGGAATATTATGTAAAATTACAGATATTACTAAGTGAAGACGATGAAGCAGTTAAAGCAGCATTACGCGATAAAGTTGTCGGAGAAAAGAAGTTGGTAGAAATAGAGAATATTTTTAAAGCCATAGATACGGAAGAAAAGATAAGGGAGTTGTTTGATAAAAATTATCAAGTTCAAGAAGAAAAAATTGATAATATAGTTAAGTCACTAAATGAAGAAAATAAGTTTGCGATACTTCGCAGAAATCTAACTAATAAAAGTACCTCAGAAATAAAAAATATAGTTGAGAAAATAAACAGAATGCAAGTTGATATAGGTAAAGTATTGTTACTCGGTAGTGCAGGAATAGGTAAAACCAGGGGAAAAGAAAAACTGTGGAACGACAAATTTGATTATGTATTTAGAATCAGGTTAAAGGAATTGTTAAGCAATTGGACAGTACGTTACGGTACTAATATAGATAACGATATACTAATTTGTTTTGTCCATTATTGTTTAGATTCTAAAGATATAAAACTTGAAGATATAAAAAGCATACAAGATAAAGATAGGATATTATTACTACTGGATGGTTATGATTAGGTAGCGTTTTTATCACAGAGTAATCGTGATTACCGAGATATTATGGATTCTGTATTTCAGTATAAAAATATCGTAATAAGTTCTAGGCCTAATGTGGTTATAGAAGAAATGAGCAACAGGTTTGAGCGGAAAGTAGACAATACAGGCTGGGATAGTGAGGGAATAGAACAATATGTACATAAAAATTTTGAGTATGATAAAGAGCTTGGAACACCATTAAAAATCTTTTTGGATACTCATAGCCAAATAAAAGAAATATGTGAAGTTCCTATCAATACTGCATTAATATGTTTGGTTTGGAGCGATCAAGCAGTAAGGGATAAATTTCAAAAAAAAATAGTAATAAAGATTTTAATATAAGTCGTTTATATAGTGAAATAATAAACTGGCTTAATAATATGCATCTAGAAACAAAATAAATATAAAAATAAAACAGAAGCTAATAATCACTTAAAAAACAAAATAAGTTTTTTAGAGCAAATAACCTATGAGTCGTTTGTTGCAACAGGGAAGTGAGTAGAGCACAAAGTAGTAGAAAGCAAGAAAGATATATTAGATATAGACGAAGTTGTAGAATAAGGGCTATTAAGAAGAGAAGGGTAAAATTTGCAATTTATTCATTTAACATTTCAAGAATATCTATCTGCATGTTATTTAAAAAATCAGTTAGCAGATAACAACACAAAATACACAGCAGCAAATTTTATAGGTGCGCATCGAAACGATCCGAAATATCTAATGACTCTGAAGTTTCTAGCAGGGATGGTAAGTAATGAAAATAATCAAGAGTTAATAGAAATATTTTGGGAAGCTGTAACATGTAATGTTGATGGAATATTAGAGCTAGGAATTGAAAGAAAGATTAAACTCTTAATGCATTTATTAGCTCAAAGCAAAATTAACGGAAAATTTAATAGTAGAATACCGTATTTAAAACAAATACAAAAGTTGATAGATGAGATCGTACTAAAAGACAGATTGGGAACAACATATAATAGACAGCGGATATTTATCGGAAGAGATTGCTAAGCTAATAAATGAAAAATTACGAAACAAAGAAACTATATTTCAAGCATTTAAAACAGCTATAGAAATAATCACAAGCTTAATAAATAAAAATACGTCGGGTAATAAAACAAAAATTTATGAAAGATTAATCGGTTTATTAAAAGTTGATGATACGCAATTAAAGAAGCTAGTATTACAAAAGTTGGCACATATATTAGATGAGACGATAGACGAGATGGTAATACGAGAAAGTGTAAACACAATAACATCATTATTAAATATTTGGGAATTAAATAGATGTGTAAATATAATATTGATTAAAATAATTAATACTATATCTGATTTAGATGAAGAATTATTAAAACAAGTACAAAAATTACAAAATAAATCTTTAGTTACTACCAGCATGATTGAGATAGTAAAGGCAAAACCTAGTTTAGCAAAAGAAGCATTCAAAGTATTGAAAGAACTAGTTAATGATTCCAACGAAAGTATCAAATTTGCAGTTATTGATGGTATAGTTGAGATAGTAAAAATAATGCACACAACAGAAGCATGTGATGCATTCAAAGAGCTGCTTAGTGATTTTGATATTGATAATTACACTCATAGCCATGTTAAGGAGGAGGCCGTTAGAAGCTGAGTGGAAGTAGTAAAAGCAATGCATGTAGAATCCGCATTTAAAGCATTGACAGAACTAGTTGAAGATCCTAATAAAAGTCTTAGCAGCTATTTGGAGTTTAATTGTGGTAATAGAAACAAAGCCTAGTACTACAGAAGAAGTATTTATAATATTAAAAGAGGTGTTGCTCCTGATAATTATTTTAAGTCTGAAGCTGCTAAGAGCATAGCTGAGATAGTAAGAGCAAATTCTAGTATGATGAAAGAAGCATTTAGTGTTTTAAAAAAGCTGATTATTGATCATAATATTGAAGATTTTATTAAGTGTGAAATTGCTAGTAGTATGGCAGAAATAGTAAAAGTGATGCCATCAGAAGAAATAATTACTGGATTGAAAGAGTTACTTAATAATCCTAACTGTTATGTCAGATATGCAGCTGTTTGGAGTTTAGTCGAGATAATAGAAAGAAAGCCTAATATAGCGATAGAAGTATTTATGCAGCTGCTGTAAGTTTAATTAATATAATAAATGTAAGATCATTTGATAAAGCTAGTTATAAATAAGTTAATAGGTTAATAAAAATAATTGATCTACATAGAACTCAAAATTTTGATAAGGATTTATATTTAGAAATAGACGCCACTCTACACACAATAACCGATTACATCACTCAAGAATATGAAAAAAGTAAAAATCCTGAAGTAATAGAATGGTTTATTGCGAGTTTTAACGAATTACCGAATATAAGCGAAACGCAAATCTTTTTAAAAGAAATATGTAAAAGCATATTAAAAAGCGGTGTGATAAATGAGTTAGAGAGTAAGTTTATTTTAAATGGTATAAAGAAATATAATTTTACTTTTACGGTATCGGTTAGTAAAGAACCAGGAATAGAAGGCAAGATAATATTTGAGGATAGAAACTATGAAATATTTACAACCGATAATTCAGCAAGCAAAATAGTAAGTTTAGAGGAGTTTGCAACTAAATTACTTGCAGCAACAGACGATCCGTTAGCAGAACAATATAAAAAACATAAACCTCTATTCCTAAACAAAGGATTAGCTCTTAAAATAGCAGCAAGTGATATTAATTACGTAAGTAGTATTACAAATGAAAATACCAAACTTTTTACTGAAAAATATCTTTTATCTTATGCAGGTGATAATAAAGATAAGTTCGTAATGTTGTTAGAAAAAAGAAGTATTTTCGGTGATCATCTAATATATAAATTTGGTGAGGATAATTTAAAGAAAATAGCCACTATTT